>CAXTLE010000287.1:0-4279 GCA_964244855.1 uncultured Aestuariivirga sp.
GGAGTATAAATGTGCTGATTCACGTCGTGAACCCAAACACCACGCAAAGTATGACGAACAAGATTGCCCGCGCAGCAAAAGCAGCTGCAAGCAATGGCACTGACATTTTGGCCACCCAGCCGGACATGGGGCCAGCCTCAATCGAAGGTTATTACGATGAGGCCTTCTCCGTGCCTGGCATGCTGCAACGTATTGCCGAAGCCGAAAAACGGGGTGTTATTGGCCATGTCATCGCTTGTTTCGACGATACAGGTCTGGATGCCGCCCGCAGTTTGGCGAAGGCCCCGGTCATCGGTATTGGTGAAGCAGCTTTTCATGCCGCAAGTCTGGTCGCTGGAAAATTCAGCGTCGTCACCACCCTGCAGCGTTCGGTATCGGCAATCGAACACAATTTGATACGCTATGGCTTGGCAAGTCGTTGTCTTAAGGTTCGCGCAGCCGAAGTGGCCGTTCTCTCACTGGAAGAAACAAATTCGCCTGCGCAGGCGCGCATATCAAAAGAAATTGAAGCTGCGAAAGCTGAAGAAAGTGCGGAAGCCGTCGTCCTCGGTTGCGCAGGCATGGCCGATCTTGCGGTACAACTCTCACAAAAACATGGCCTCCCAATTATCGATGGTGTGTCAGCTGCAATCGGCCTGATTGAGATGCTCGGCCGCTGCGGCCATCTCACCTCGAAGCGCGGTGGATATGCCGCGCCCTTGCCCAAGCATTATTCCGGCAGCTTCGCAGAATTTGCGCCAGTCATAGTTTGAAACAACAAAACGCCCCCGAGTCCGGGGGCGTTAAGAATTTATCCGCTGAGATTACGGCGTTGTTTTCGGCGCATCAGGCGTAACCGGAGGCGTTGGTGCTAATGGGGGCGCGGTGGTAGCCGGTGCTGCAAGATCAGCGGGCGGGATTGATGCTGCAGGCGCACTTGTATCGGCTGGTGGCGCTACTTCAGTGGAAGGCGTTGGCGGCGGCGTCGTTGTTTCGGTGACAGGCGCGGTGGTTGGCGGTACAACAATACTGCTGCCTGAACTAAAGTAATAAATCCCGGCAGCGACCACCAATACCGCCACGATCGCGGCCAAAATACCGCCTGTGCCCATTGATGACGAGTTGTTGACCGTGCTGGTGCGGGTTGTGTTGCCAACGCCTCGATCAAATTCGGTTTCCGCACCTGTGATTGGGCGTGGTTGTCTTTCTGTTACGGCCATGATGGCTACTCCTTTTGTTGAATATTCCAATTAACCGCGCGACATGCGACCGGTATTGGCATTGACGTAAATCGTTACATTCTGATTTCGACGAACGGCGCTAAAAGAGTAGGTTCTGCCCACACAATCTCTCGCGACCACATTCCGGTAGCCTTGGTTGCGAACCATCCGCTTGGCCTGACTGCAACTTATATTGCCGTAGTTATGATTTGGCCGATGATAATATCCGGATCCTGGATAGTCGTTGTCACGGTACCAGCCACGATTTGGATAATACCGATAATCATCTCCGATGCGATCATCGTAATAAGGTGTGCCAAAATAGAGGCTGAAATTCGTTTTTGCTTCAGCAATTGACGAAGCTCCACCAAGTAGCAATGTTGATGCGAGAACACCTAAAATCAGTTTTTTCATTTTCAAACTCCGATAGGGATTTATGAAAGTACAACGTGACTTCCGCCGTTATGTTCCGAAAAAACATATGATCAGGTCTAAAAAATGCAGGTTTTGGCTATGCCAACCAATTCCCACAACACTTAAGCAAAGTTGCTTTAAAAAACAGACACTTAACTTTTATAGATAACAGTTGTATTGATTGAGGATGCTCCAACATATGAAGCTGTCATATCCGCCGCTAGGTAATTGCCGTTAAGCGTGTAATCGAGCACGACAAAAAAAGGCGCAGAAGTAAGAAGTGCAACCGCCAAAACCACTGGTCGTAATATTTTTGATATGCGCTGGGTCATCATGCTGAAATAACCCGCAGCCGTAAGTTAAAGTTCCAAGCATCAGTTTTTTTCTGAAAGCCGCGCTATTTTCACTTTTCGTTTCGATCTGAGTGTTTTTAAGGTTTTCACGGTGAGTTCGATTTTGCACGTCAAACCCTCTGGCTCAAAGTAGTTTTCCACCTTCGAACCTGCCAGACTTTTTTCGATTAATGCCGAACCAAATCCCCGTCGGCCCTGACTTGTAATTGTCGGCCCACCTCTCTCGCGCCACGTCATTGCAATTTTAATACTACCGTCTGATGTACGTTCAGTCTGCCAGAACAATTGGATGTTTCCTTCAGGAACAGATAGGGCGCCATATTTCATTGCGTTGGTCGCAAGTTCGTTGAAAATCAGGCCGACGGGAGCTGCATATTCCGCAGGGAGGTTTACCACAGGCCCTGTGATATCGACCCTGCTGTCCTCATTTGAAACATAGGCTGCCAACTGGTGCCGGGCCAAAGTACCAAGTTCAGCCCCCTTCCAGTCATTGTCAGTCAGCACGTCCTGCGCAGCCGAGAGACTATGGAGTCGACCTGAAAAAGCTTCGGCAAACTCTTGTGGATCACGCGAAGTTCGGAGCGTCGAGCGCAAAATGCCTTGCAACACTGCAAAAGAGTTTTTGATGCGGTGGGCAAGTTCGCGTGTCATCAATCGCTGCCGCGCTTCCCACTCCTTCCGGTCGCTGATGTCATGAATGGCAACCGAAAGCGCAATCAGGCCGCCATCCGCCGCTGTTACAGGCGCCAACGCAATGGAAACATCAATACTGGTTCCATCCTTCCGCAGTCGTTTGGCATCGTAAGGTCCAACCGTCTGATTGCTCTGCGCCTTGCGCATCAGTTCGCGCTGCTCTTCGTGTTTTGAAGGCTCGGCCAAAATGCTGATATGTTCACCAATGATTTCTGCAGCAGAATAGCCAAAAAGTCGCTCCGCAGCCGGGTTCCACGTTTCAACCAAACCATCAAGGGTGATACCGAACAAGGCGTCATGTGAAGCTACCGCAACTGCGGCCATGCGCGCAGTATAACTCTCCGCCTGTTTCCGCTGGCTGATGTCATGGTTGGTCTCCAGGATGAGAATTCCTCCGTCATTGTCTATCACTTGTTGACGGCTCTCAACGAAAATGCGCCGTCCATCCTTGGCGCGGTTCTCCAATTCTCCGGTCCAGCTTTTCTGCTTTTTCAGAATGTCCAGAAGTTTCTCCGGGTCAATCGGAGATTTGGTCCGTAACAAAATCTGACTGCTCTTCCCAATGGCCTCTTCGCGACCGAAACCGTAAAGCTGCGCTGCCCCATTGTTCCATTCTACAATTCCACGTTCGGGTTCCCACACAAAAATTGGTTCAAACGACAGATCAATAAGGTTTTTCTGTCGTAAAATGGAGGCCTCCACTTCCTTCCGTGGAGAAATATCTATTGTGGCTCCCGCAACGCGTACAACAACACCCGCTGCGTCGCGGAAAATCCGACCTGAGTCGAGCACCCACACATAGTGCCCGTTCTTGTGCCGCACACGGTATTCCAACACATAGTTATCATTGGCATGAAAATAGTCAGTATAAACGGATTGAGACATGCACACTTCATCATCAGGATGACGAAGTTTTATCCAACCCGCCATTCCCTCGCCAATCTCTTGAATGTCCCACCCGAGGATTCGGGTCAGCCCGCCACTTCTCCACACTTTATCAGTGACGAAATCCCAATCATAAATAAGCGCACCAGATGCTTCTTCGGCCGTAGCCAGGCGTTCTGCCACGAAGTGCAGCGCATCGTCGGCCATTTTCTGTTTCGTTATATTTTGTGTGGCACCTACTACGCGGCTTATGATGCCATTTTCATTTCGCAAACATATCCCGCGAAGGTGCCAGAAACTCTTGTCAGGATGACCAGCGAGCCCGCGAAACTTGATTGAAAACGTCTCGTCACCACGTTCAAGTGCAAAGCGCATTTCAAGTGCAATCCTCACCCTGTCATCGGCTGAAGCAAAAAATGTAGAATTGTCAGGATCGCTCTGAAGCTCTTCTGCCTTGCATCCGATGACACGGTGAGAATTCGGGGCCCACTTCATCACATGGGCGACAAGATCAATGTCCCACGCAAAAACTTCCGCAACCTCAGTCGCGATGCGCAGGCGCTCTTCGCTTTCAATTACACTTTCAACGCTCATCATGTGGCCGTGGGAAGACAATTCAACAAAAGTTATCCTCCCGGTAAAGTTATAAACTTAGCAAGAGGAGATCAACATGCTCAATGCCATTTCCGGCAGTATAGTGCCTGCATCTGTTGTTTACATGATGGTGATCCGATA
>CAXTLE010000288.1:0-4278 GCA_964244855.1 uncultured Aestuariivirga sp.
CAAGAGTTGTATTTTTTCTTTGGATAATCTCGCCAATCTTACAGATATTGCAACTACAGAGCGATGATCTCACCGAATGATACGGAAGGGTGCAAAGATTTCATAGTCGTGTCTTACGACGCTTTGATAAAACCATATCAGTTCAGTATGCAAAATCCCGGAACACCCGTGAAATATCCCCATTCCAGTTGCCGTTGTACAAATCCAGCAATTGGTCCGCCGCCGTTTTCCCGGTGGCTACTGACTCATCCAGCACATCAAGGAATGCACCTTCGGCTTTTCCGCTGTGGCTCACAAAGCCGCGAGAATCCAGTCCGGCGCGGGAGATTTTAAGGACTTCGCGGGCGATATCCTGAACCGTCCGTCCACGGATGATTGCGTCGAGGCCTTGTACTGGAATGGCATCGCGCAAGGATTGGCGTTCTTCGGCATTCCAGTCTTTCACCACATCCCAAGCCGCATCAAGAGCGGACTGATCGTATAGCAATCCCACCCAAAACGCCGAGAGCGCACACAAGCGCCGCCACGGCCCTGCATCGGCGCCGCGCATTTCGAGGTAACTCTTCAAACGCACTTCGGGGAAAATTGTAGTGAGATGATCGGCCCAATCTTTCAGTGTGGGTTTTTCGCCTGGCAGTTGCGGCAGCTTGCCATCCATGAATTTGCGGAAGCTTTCGCCGGCGCAATTCACAAATTTCCCCTGGCGCATGACGAAATACATTGGCACATCGAGAGCATAGTCCATGTAGCGCTCATAGCCTGCACCCTGTTCAAACATGAAGGGCAGCATGCCGGATCGGGCCTTGTCGGTATCCGTCCAGACGTGCGAGCGGAAGGATCTAAATCCGTTGGGTTTGCCCTCCAGAAAGGGGGAATTGGCAAACAATGCAGTGGCAATCGGTTGCAGCGCCACAGATGTGCGCAGCTTTTTTACCATGTCGGCTTCTGTCGCGAAGTCGAGATTGACCTGCACCGTGCAAGTGCGGAACATCATGTCGCGGCCCATGCTGCCAACCCGGTCCATATAGGGGGCCATGATGCCGTAGCGGCCCTTGGGCATGACCGGGGTTTGCGCGCGCGTCCACACCGGGCTTGCACCCAAACCGATGAAGCCGATGCCCAGTGCATCGCCAATTTCGCGGACCTGTTGCAGATGCTCATTCACCTCGGCGCAGGTGTCGTGCACCGACTCCAATGGCGCGCCTGAGAGTTCAAACTGCCCGCCGGGTTCCAGCGAAATATTGGCCATGCCTTTGGGATCAGCCAAGGCGATAATGTTGTCGCCCTCAAAAACCCCGTCCCACCCAAAACGATCGCGCAAGCCCTCCAGCAATTTGCGAATGGAGCGCGCACCGTCATAGGGCACAGGTTCAAGCGTGTCGGTGAGGAAGGCGAATTTTTCGTGCTCGGTGCCAATGCGCCATTCTGACTTTGGTTTTTCACCCTTGGCAAAATAGGCGATCAGCTGATCCTTCGATTCGATGGCTGCCCGCGCTTCGGCTGTATCTGGGGTAGGTCCGCTCAATTTCGCCCGTTCCTTTTATTATTGGAGGGGATGTAAGCATGAACTGCGACGCCGGCAAGTCACAAAATGTGATGAGACCTATTACCGTTTCCAATCGCCAATGGTCGCCTGCACCACGCTGAGTGCCGCAATCGCCACGGTATCTGCCCGCATGATGCGGGGGCCAAGGGAAATCGCTGTGACGAAGTCCAGGCTTTTGAGATGGGCGCGTTCTTCCGCCGTGAAGCCGCCTTCGGGGCCGACAAGGACAGCGGCTGGAGGCGTGATGTTTTTCAGAGCCTCAACCGGATTCGCAACCGATGCCGTCTCGTCGCAATAGATCAAACGGCGAGATGGATCCCAATTTGCCAGAATCTTTGCAAGTGGCAAGGGTTCCGTAACCTCCGGCACAAAAACCAGATTGCATTGTTCAGCGGCCTCAACGGCATTGGCTTTCATCCGGTCCAGATTAACGCGCTCGGCAATGGTGCGTTGGGTGATGACGGGGCGCAAACGCCGCGCACCGAGTTCCGTGGCCTTCTGCACCATGTAGTCGAGCCTGGCATGTTTCAGCGGCGCAAACAGATAATCGATATCGGGTGGCGCTTGCACATCTGCCGTGCGCCTTTCCAATCGTACGTGTAGGGATTTTTTTGTGACTGTCGTGATATAGGCCAACCACTCGCCATCGCTGCCGTTGAACAACGCGACTGTATCGCCGCTGGATTGCCGCAGCACGTGTACGAGATAGTGCCCCTGCTCCGGCGCAAGCGCAAATTCAGCTGCTTCCGAGAGCGGCGTTTCGACATAGAGACGAGGTGTGGTTTTTGCCATGGGTGTCGTGTAACACGCTGAACATGACCCTTGCCAGCGGCACAACGCATATTGCAGACGCAAAACCCGTGAACTGGGTGGAGCGCTATTTGCCGAGTGCCGCACTGCCCTATGCGCAACTGATGCGGCTGGACCGACCCATCGGCTGGTGGCTGTTGTTGCTGCCCTGCTGGTGGGCGCTGGTGCTGGGGCAAATCGCTGCGGGCGGCGGACTTCCCAATCTCCGGCACGCGGCTCTCTTTCTGATCGGTGCCATTGTCATGCGCGGTGCGGGTTGCACGTTGAATGATATGGCCGACCAGAAATTTGATGCGATGGTCGAGCGGACCAAAAATCGCCCCCTTGCATCGGAGCGGGTTTCGCGGAAACAGGCATTTCTATTTTTGGCTTCGCTGAGTTTGATTGGCCTCGCCGTATTGTTGCAGTTCAACTGGTATTCGATTGTGCTGGGAGCATCATCATTGCTCATCGTCGCGATTTACCCGTTCATGAAGCGCATCACCCACTGGCCGCAATTCGTATTGGGCCTGGCATTCAACTGGGGCGCATTGATCGGCTGGACGGCCACTCACGGCTCACTTTCGCCAGCGGCACTGCTGCTCTATGCTGGCGGTATTGCATGGACGCTCGCCTATGACACGATTTACGCCCATCAGGACAAAGAGGATGATGTTCTGATCGGCGTGAAATCAACAGCCCTGTTGTTTGGCGCGAACACCAAACCTTGGCTTGCGGGATTTTTTGCAACGGCAGTTGTGTTGATTGCTCTCGCACTCTGGCAGGTCCATGCGGGTCTTGCCTCCTACCTCGGCCTTGCAGCAGCAGCGCTTCATGCCGGATGGCAAACAACTTCTTTTGATCACACCAACTCAAACCTCTGCTTGAAACTGTTCAAGTCCAACCGCACATTCGGGCTTCTGTTCCTTGCCGGACTCCTTTTGGATACACTCACACAATGACAATCGATTTACTCTCCGTTGCCCATGACCTTGTTCAGATGGCGCTCAAGGCCGGTGCCACGTCGGCTGATGCCATTGCGATTTCAGCGCGGGATCAGGGCGTGTCGCTGCGCCACGGCGTGATTGAAGAGTTTGAACAATCAGAGTCACAGGATGTGGGGCTTCGCGTTTTCGTCGGCCAATCGGCGGCGCTGATCGGTGGCAGTGTTTTAACCACAGACGGTTTGCAGCGCTTGGTGGACCGCGCCATCGCCATGGCGAAACTCGCCCCACCCGATCCGTTTTCGGGCATTGCGGACAAAGCGCAACTGGCTACAGAATTCCCCGATCTCGACCTCGTCTCCAAAATCGAACCGACGATGGAAGAGTTGAAAGCCCTGGCCCAGTGTGCCGAAGATGCAGGTCTTGCCATCAAGGGTGTGACCCGCAGCAACGGTGCATCGGCCAGCGCATCCCGCCGCGAGGTTGCCATGGCCGCATCAAATGGTTTTGCCCGCAGTTGGCAGCGCACCAGTTTCGGTAACAGCGCATCGGTTGTCTCAGGCGAAGGTACGGCCATGGAGCGCGACTATGACGGTCACGGTGCTTCGCATTTTGAAGATTTGGAATCGCCCGAAAAAATCGGCACCACCGCAGGCGAACGCGCAGTGGCCCGGCTGAACCCGCGCAAAATTGCGTCACAACGCATTCCAGTTTTGTATGATCGCCGCGTGGCAAGTTCGCTGGTCGGCCATATGCTCGGCGGCATCAATGGTTCGTCGATTGCACGCGGCACAAGTTTTCTGAAAGAGGATTTGGGCAAGGCGATTTTTTCACCGCACGTCACACTGGTTGAGGACCCGCACCGTGTGCGCGGACCTGCCTCTCGTCCTTGCGACGGCGAGGGTTTGCCAACGGTGAAACGCAACATTATCGATCAAGGTGTGCTCACAACATGGATCATGGATTTGCGGGCATCGCGTCAGTTAAACTTGGCTCCGT
>CAXTLE010000289.1:0-4272 GCA_964244855.1 uncultured Aestuariivirga sp.
GGATTTCGGTGATGCATTGCACCAGTGTATCCTCGCTAACAGCAACACCGTTCCAGACTTTGCCGAACAGTTCATCCTTGGTCACCGCTTCGCCGGGGCGGTCAAGTAGCATTTCAAGAACATCGAACGACTTAGCGCGCAGCACGGTTTCCCGGCCAGCAGCATCCGTCACCAGCCGCTTTCGTCTGTCGAGGTATGCACCACCAAATTTGCCTACATGCGACATATTTCGCCTACTCCGGAATTCCAGCGAGCACCAGCGATCGCAGATGCAGCGTCTGCATCTGCATATCTTGGTAAGGTAAGCGGCTGATCCACAAAGACGCACGGAATTCTGGGTCATACGCTTTGTAGAAGCCTGCTTCTTTTCTGGCCTCCTCCATCTGGCCATTTTGGGCCAAGGCAACAATCAACGTTCGCCGTGCGCCGCTACGCGCAAGGCCTTGCTGCTGCAAGGTTGCAATGCAATCCTCGAAACGTCCCATGCAAAGCTGGCAAACAGCCATGTTCCAATGATACCAACTCGGCGGACGCGGGTTGAGTTTGAGAGCATGTTCCAACAAGTCAAGACCGGCAGCCCCTGCCCCAGATAGGGCGAGCGTGAAAGCTTTCATGGCAAAGGCATGGGCCCCATTAGGGTTCATTGCTATTGCTGTGGCAAATGCCCGGTCACTGTCTTCCCAACGCTTTGCGTGCTGCAAGGCCATTCCATAAGCAGCATGTGCAACTGAATCGTTTGGATCGAGCGATACGCCACGCCCTGTATACGTTACCGCAAAATCGAGATGGGAATCTCCCCGCTCCATCCAGAATGACCAAGCGAGGAGTTGTGCTGTTCCCAATTGGGAATGCGCGTGCGCATAAGTTGGATCAAGCTCTATGGCGCGCGCAAGCATGACAATTGCTTCATGGCAATCCGCCTTTGACCTGACCCATAAGTCGTGACTGCGCAATGACAGTTCATATGCTTCCATACTTGTGGGCCGCCGCCGTGTCGTCGAAGGGTTTACAAGTTTGCCCGCAACGGCCTGCGCAACCTCTCTGGAAATCTCATCTTGAATGTCGAAGATGTCGTTGTAGGCGCTTTCAAACCGCTTTGCCCACACTTGGGAGCCGCTGCTCTGAGCATCGACCAACCTAACCGTGACGCGCAAACGTTCGCCTGACTTGCGCACACTCCCCTCGACAATGTAGCGGACGCCCAGTTCAGATGCAACAGAACCCAAATCATCAATTTTGCCCCGGAAGGAAAAGCTTGAGTGCCTCGCAATGACGAAGAGATCAGGCGAGCCTGAAAGGGCCGTGATCACATCCTCTGCCAGCCCATCCGCCAGAAAGTCCTGATCCTGGTCAACACTGAGATTGGCGAATGGCAACACGGCAACACCACGAGGATGAATTGGGCGGGCATACACCGTTGGTTGTCGTAAAATCGCAGGTGAAACAACGTCAGACACCAAGCGATAGCCCACTTTAGTGACGGTCTTCAGCGCGTCATGTCCCCTCTCCCCGATGGCCTTGCGGATATCGGTGATGCATTGGACCAACACGTCCTCTGTAACCGCAGCCCCGTTCCAGACCTTCTCAAAAAGCTCATCCTTGGTGACAATCGCATCAGGACGGCTGAGCAGCAGCAGCAGAACATCGTAGGACTTGGCGCGTAAAACTGTTTCACGGCCTGTGGCATCAGCAACAGTCCTGCGGGCCTGTTCCAGCCGCGCACCTCCAAATCTCAGACTGTCAGTGGTGGCATTCATGGTTCGATTGGCGTCCTTCGGAACAGTTTCGTATCAATTTCGGGCGCCTTTCAGGACCTTCGGCCCGTTTTGAACCAGATTGGGAGTATCAAAACAGGATGATTTGGCCATGACAAGCTTCAGCGCACACCATGCAACAGAAACTGGAAAACTGAAAGGTGCCGCATGCTTGCTCGCCACAACAGTGGTTTTTGGCGTGGGCAATGTGATTCAGAAAGCAGTTTTGACCGAGATGGACAGCTGGATGGCCCTGGCGCTGCGGTCGGCCCTGGCTCTGGTGTGCCTCGCGCCTTGGGCTTACGGGGAACTGAAAACCATCTGGCCGCAACGGCAGAAGCTCTATGGCCTTTTGCCGCTGGTGATCATCGGGTTCGGATTTGGCATATCACTCCAGTCCCTCGGTGTTGGCATGACCTCAGCCACAAACATGGGCTTTCTGGTCAATCTCAGCGTCATTTTCACGCCACTCCTATGCTGGCTCAGCGGTGAGCAGAAGCTGGACCGCGCCACGGTCCTGGCCTGCGTCACCTCGCTCCTTGGTGCTGCACTTTTGTCTCACGGCTCACCTTCACAACCGGGTTTGGGTGATCTCCTCTGCGTTGGCGCAGCCATCGGCTTTGCCGTCTGGATCATCGCGGTTCAAAAGGCGTCTTCGGAACTGAGTTGCCCGGCTTTGATCACCTTCGCCCAATGGATTGTGCCCATGGTGCTTGGCTTCGGCATGACGGATCAGGATCTGTCCACGGTCGCCAATTTCTCTTCAACAGCCTGGATCGAACTTGCCTTCGTTGGCATCGGTGTCAGCGGTCTTGCCTTCCTTGTCGCTGCCGACGCACAGGCCAAGATTTCGTCCGTAACAGCCTCCCTGATTTATCCTGCAGAAGCCGTCTTCGGTGCCACTGCTGCTTACCTGTGGCTCGGCGAAACCATGTCACAGCTTGCCATGATCGGTGCCTGCATCGTGATGCTCAGCATCGCCATTGTCTCGCTGCCACAAGGCAGCTTCAAAATTCCAACTCTGCAATGGAGATTTTCATGAACGGTTTAATGCAAGACTGGCCGCTGCTTACAACGCAAGTCATTCAACATGTGGCACGCTGGCACAATGAGCGGGAAGTTGTTTCCCGCGACAACGACGGCGCAATCATCCGCGAAAGCTACGATGCGCTAGAGCGGCGCGCGAGGGCCGTGGCAGCGGCTTTGTCTCTCAAGCTCGGCGTCAAACAGGGCGACATCCTGGGCACGCTCGCGGCCAACACACTTCGCCATATTGAGGCCTGGTACGGTGTCATGGGCCTTGGTGCTGTTGTTCACGCGGCTGACCCAGCGTTGCCAGAAGATCAGCTGGTCTACACGATCAATCACGCTGAAGACCAATGGTTGTTTGTTGATCCTGTTCAGGTGCCGCTGCTGGAAAAGCTGCACACGCGGCTTACAACCGTGAAAGGTTACATCATCCTGTGCAAACGCCAGCAGATGCCAGCGACGATTCTGCGGTCACTTTACTGCTACGAAGACCTGATCGAAGGCATGGGCGAGACATTTGCCTGGCCTACACTTGATGAAAATCTCGCTTGCAGCCTTTGCTACACAAGCGGCACGACCGGAAGACCCAAAGGCGTTCTCAATTCACATCGCTCTCTTGTCTTCAACGCGCTCATTCAAACCATGGGCGATGTCATGGGCTTCAAAAGCCGGGACCGTGTTGCGACGTTTGCCCCACTTCACCAGATGAATGCCTGGGGCATTCCAATCAGTACGATGATGAGTGGTGCTGACCTTGTTCTCTCAGGTTCAAAACTTGACGGGGCAGCTGTTTTTGAACTCTTGAAGGTGGAACGTGTAACCGCCGCTGCGGCAACACCATCGGTTCTCGGGGCACTTAAAACCCATCTCACCAACTACGACTTCTGCAAGCTCGACTATCTTGAACGGGTTATTGCTGGTGGCGAATTCATGCCTGCCTGTCTGGATGGATACTTCCGCAATGTCCTGAATGTGCAAATGGTCCAGGCTTTTGGAATGACAGAAATGAGCTCGACTGGAATGATCAGTTCTCCAAAAGGCGCTGGCGCAATGAGACGAAGTGACATTGCTTATGCGACACAATCACAAGGGCGACCCAGTTTTGGCATGGATATGAAGGTCACTGACGCTTCTGGAATGAAACTGGAGCGGAATGGCAGGGACGTCGGGAATCTGAAAGTCAGGGGCTCTAACATTTTACGCAGCTATTTCAGAGGCGACGCCCCCACTTGTTTTGACGAAGACGGATGGTTTGATACCGAAGACGTCGGCACAATCGATCCCTTGGGATATTTTCGCATGAAGGGCCGGGCGAAAGACTTGATCGAGTCTGATGGGGAGTGGATTCCGTCTGCTGAACTCGAAAAGACCGCCAAATTGTGTAATGGCATCGCACAGGCAGCGGCGATCGGCATCGCACATCCACACAGTCGCCAACGGCCTTTGCTTGTTGTTGTGCGCAGTAACGGTTCGAGTGTCTCCGCAGATG
>CAXTLE010000290.1:0-4263 GCA_964244855.1 uncultured Aestuariivirga sp.
CCTTCTAACCGTGGCCACTGCTGCTTTGCTGGCCGGTTGTTCCAACAGCATCGAACGTTTTCAGACGGCCTACGACAATCCGTCGGATGCTGATCCTGTTTACACAGCGTCGGTGCCCAAGCCCAAAAAATTGATGAAGCCAAAATATCGCGCGCCAGCTTATGAAGCGGCCGCAGCGGATGACATCATCGAAGAAACACCAATCAAGCGAGCGGCCATTCCAATGGCCAAGCCAAAAGATTACGCATCGGCTTATACGCCTGCGTACAAGCAACCTAAGCTGACGTCGAAGAAACCGCGCCTCATTGCAGCACCGGAAGAAGTTGTGTCTGATGCTGAAGCAACAGCTGATGAATACGTCGCACCAGCCGCCGTCAAGGCACCCTTCAAAATGGCGAAACCTGTAAAGCCGAAACTTGTCTCGGCACCTGAAGAAGAACTTGCAACGGTAGACGTTGCACCGAAGAAGAAGATCAAGTTCAACCAGTCGAGGCCCGTTGTCGAAGAAGAACTCGCTGACGCGACACCGATTGTAAAAGCTCCAAAGTCCGGCGCTCTCCACACTGTTGGTTCCGGCGAAACACTTTACTCGCTCGGTCGCAAATATGGCGTATCACCTTTCACAATTGCAGACGCCAATGGCCTAAACAAAGAGAAGCAGTTGTCTGTCGGGCAACAGATCAAGATTCCAGGTGCTAAGGCTACAAAGCCGATGGTCGAGCAAGAGCAGATTGCCGATAACGAACCTGCCATCACCAAGAAAAAGAAACCAGTCATTTCGCTGGCTGAAGATGAGCAGACAGCCGAATCTGATACGACCGATGGTGAAGCCGCTATTGGCGAAAGCCCGAAAAAAGTTGTTGCTCAAGTGAAGCCAACGGTGAAAGAATCCGTTGATGTCGCCGAAGTTCCAACATCACAAGCTGGCTTCAATCTGCGCTGGCCGCTGAAGGGCAAAGTCATATCCGGTTTTGGCAACAAGCCCGGCGGCTTGAAGAACGAGGGTATCAATATTGCAGTACCAGAAGGTACTTCGGTACGCGCTGCTGATGCCGGTGTTGTGGCTTATGCTGGCAATGAACTCAAAGGCTACGGCAATCTCGTGCTCATCCGCCATCCCGGTGGCTATGTTACAGCCTATGCCCATGCCAAGGAATTGTTCGTAAAACGCGGCGACAAGGTTGAACGCGGCGCTGTCATCGCCAAGGCGGGTCAAACCGGCTCAGTGTCAAGCCCGCAACTTCACTTTGAAGTGCGGAAAGGTGCAACCGCACTCGACCCCATGAAGTTCATGGCGTCCACCACCGCTTCGAACTGACAAGAATTACAAGAGGTCCCCTGCAGGACAGAAGGCTCGGTTGCGAAAGCTCCGGGTCTTCTTTCGTGTTTACCCCCGCATCGCAAACGGCAACCCGCCTGAGGGACTGAGCCCCTCGCGTATCGCCAGCTTCCTGAGCTGTGGCACCATCGCCACAGCGGCAAGTCCCGCAGCCCGCGCCAGATGTGGGGGCATCACGTCAGCGAGCAGTGAGCGGTTCATCAGAGATATGCCCAACTGCCGGGGCAACACATCAGGGCGTCTCAGCGCATCATACGCCAGCATGGCCTTGTCGGAGCCAGCATCCTCATGTCCCAGCACCACATCCACCATGTGCCCGGCATCGCGGAGTGACATGTTCAAGCCCTGCGCACCAACGGGAGGAAAAACATGGGCCGCTTCCCCAACGAGATAGGTGCGCTTGGCCGCGAAGCATTCGGCTTTTACACCACGCATCGGAAAACTGTGTGGCGTTTCGACATCCGAGATCAATCCCAATGTGCCATGATTTTGCAACTGGATTTCACGGGCCAGATCTTTGAGAGACAGTTGCATCACCGCATCGATTTTTGCAGGCTTGTCCATCCACACCAGGGCTGAACGTAAGCCGGGCAGGGGCACAGTCGTGAAAGGGCCACCCAGTTTGTGCCATTCCGTTGATACACCTTCATGCTCGCGGCTGTGGGCAAAGCGCGTGACCAAGGCGGATTGGTCAAAGCTCCATTCAGAAGCCGAAATCCCTGCGGCCTTGCGCAGCATGGAGTTGCGTCCGTCTGCTGCCACAGCGAAACTGGCCCTGATGCTTTGACCAGCTTGCGTAAGCGCTTCGACACCCGAATCTTGAACTTCGTAGTTTGCAACGTCCTCATCCACAAACCGGACACCAAATTCAACTGCCCTGTCTCGCAAAGCCGGCATCAGTTTTGCGAGAGGTATGTTCCAGCCAAAGGCGTCCAAGTTCGCCTCTGATGCCGAGAAACGAACATCAGGCGCTGATACCAAATTCCCTGTGTCATCCAGCAAGTGCAGTTGTTTCAGCGGCGCACAGTGTTGACGGAAATCATACGTCCACAGAGCAATACTTTCCAGCAGTTTGAGCGAAGGCGACATCAAAGCAACTGTGCGTGGATCAGTGGCAGCAACAGGTGCAACACAAATCGTATTGACTCCCGCCTGCGCCAGTAGACAGGCCGCCGCCAACCCCGCAGGGCCCGCTCCCACCACCAAAGCCTTGCTTTCGAAGTCACTCATGCCAACGGCCACGCCTCCATACTCAGTCTGGCATTGAAACGTTTGGCGAAGGCCTCCAGATGCGGGCGACCGCTGCGCCAGTTCAGCGCATCATGGCGAAAGTCAATGTAACCCAACATGCAGGCCACGGCGATTGATGCGGCATTCACCTCGTTCAAACTGTCCATCCAGTTTGTTTCGAGGTCATCCAGACCGTCTTCGATGCGGGCTTTCAGTCTTGCTCTGTATTCCAACCAACGCATGCCCTCGGGCCGCTGCACCTGCTCATAGCGTTTCGAGACCGCAGCATCGGCAATGCCTTGCGCAAGCGCCAGCAGTGTTAGAACCTTGAAACGCTTCACACCATCATCTGGAATGAAACTCTTTTCACCCGCATGATGTGCCAGATATTCCATGATGACGCGGCTATCATAAATTGCGTGACCGTGGTCGGTTTCAAGCACCGGTATTTTGCCGATAGGCGATAGCTTTGACAGGAATGGATTAACCTCTGCTGGCTTCACAGCAGCGGGTACAAGTTTGACTTGATCCTTCAAGCCCAGCTCATGTGCCGTCACCAGGCACATGCGGGTGAAGGGCGAAATCACATCGCCATGAATTTTCATCATTCAAACCACCTCATTGCTGCACACCCGAATTGAAGGTCATCGACGGGTCCATGTCAAAGAAAAACGCTGGCCTGATTGTCATCTCATGCCAGAATGTCGGCAGGATCGGGAAGTCTTCAGGCCGCGTCACGTGCCGAAATCCCATTGTGTACCAGACGACAATATCCTGCGCCGCAACGTCTTCGTTGTCGGCAATGAAGGTCATCGACGGGTCCATGTCAAAGAAAAACGCTGGCCTGATTGTCATCTCATGCCAGAATGTCGGCAGGATCGGGAAGTCTTCAGGCCGCGTCACGTGCCGAAATCCCATTGTGTACCAGACGACAATATCCTGCGCCGCAACGTCTTCGTTGTCGGCAACGAAGCCGGGCAGTCCTTCATCCTTGGGATTGAGATTGGGATAAAGCCCGGCAGCCCATAACTCATTGGCCTTGAACCGCGTGACCCAGAATTGGCTGCTGGAAAACTGTGCCCTGGCCTGCGGTGGATCGTCCGCATCAAGAATGGATTGCGCGTCATGATGCGCATTAAGCCAAAGGCTGGGATGCTGCTTCAAGCCATTCAACGTCGCCGGGTTCACCACCCGCAAAATCTGCCCGCTCATTGAAGCATGGTCAGACACAACGGGTCCTTCCTTCACAAAGCGCTGCGTTTTTGTGGTCCACAGACTTTTTCGCGCACCACCGTTGGGAGCTGGACCCGCAACGAACACATCCCTTGACAAGGTATTGTTCTGACCATCCACATCTAAATCGAGACGGAAGTTGAAATAGTGGTCGTGAAAAGGTGCCACGGTATAGGGCGCAATCAACGCGCCATAGTCCGTGTCCTGTTTTGCAGTTGGAGAATCCATATCCTTCGCCGCAACGGATTTGATCGCATCAAAACCGGTTGCACCCACGCGTAACTTGATATTGCCCTGAGGAGAAAATACATAGTCGACAACATAGTCATAGTTGCCAAGCGTCGGGATGTGCCGCACGACCAGTTCCAATTGCGGTTGACCTTCAACAATCTTGCGCCCGGATGAGTAATGCCGCCAGGCCGGATCGCCCGTGGGCCGTTCAAAAATGCAAAGTCCCCGCT
>CAXTLE010000291.1:0-4259 GCA_964244855.1 uncultured Aestuariivirga sp.
TGCCGGTTTCGAATCTGTCATTTTTGATCTCCATCCTTACAGATGGGTAGACTCTCGGTGGGGAGAGCTAGCCCGAGGTCGCTAATGGATGAAAATCCGTCGCGATGCAAGATGGAAATGCACATATGCAAAACGCGCCCTTAACTTTCGCCAAGGACGCGTTTCGTTTGAGGCCACGCGCGATTGCGGGCCCTATGGTGTTAGAATTTGAATCGCATACCAATGGTTGCCTGATGCTCATGGGTATCCTTGCCTTTTGCCATGATGTCACGGAAGCGATAGCCCACATCAATGCTGAGGTTGGTGGTCAAGTCAACGGCGACACCTGCAGCAGCACCCAGAGCGAGGCCGCTCTTGTCTGGTGTACCCTTGCCATTCACCCAGCCATAACCAACGCCCGCACCGACATAAGGCGTGAACATTGTGTCATTGGCAAAGTCGAGGTAGGCGTTACCCAACAATGTGGTTGTGGAAATTTCTGCACCCGGCGCAATTTTGTATTTGCCGGTAAAGTCTGCGGTCAAGTCGGTGCGGAACATGTCATTATACTGGTAACCTATGCCGGCGCCGCCGACGAAAGCATGATCATCTTTGCCACCGCTCCACTTCAGGAATGAACCGCCAACGTCGCCACGCAGGTAGAGACCCATGTTGGATGTCTCGACTTCTGAAGGCACATCGGGTGCAATATCAGCCGCACGTGCGGACACGGAAAGTGGCAATGCAACAACACCAGCCAGCAACATTATTTTCAACATATTCATTACGCGTACCTCGCTTTTAAAAACTTTGTCCCCGTCAGGGATGAGAACAACATGACGGGAGCTTTTGTTCCCGCGCGGGCCGGAAAAAGGCTGTAATGTGGCTAAAATGTTATGTGACTTTTAAGCAACGCCAATGTGTGCGGCGCGTGTACAAAGTGTTAGCGGGGGTTAACCATGAGGGGTTTACGCAGCAGCTTTCGATATGATTCCGCAGAGGCCATCGACAACATCTGTCACCAGTTGCTCGTCTTCACCTTCGGCCATGACGCGGATGAGTGATTCCGTGCCTGACGGACGAATGACCAGACGGCCCTGATTGCCCAAGCGTTTTTCGGCATCGATGATTGCTGCCTTCACCTTGTTGTCTTCGAGCGGTTGTCCGCCGGAGAAGCGAACATTTTTCAACAGCTGTGGCAAAGGTGTAAACAGATTGCAGACCTCGCTGACCGGTTTGCCTTGTCGCACCACTTCCGCCAACACTTGCAAGGCAGCCAGCAAGCCATCACCCGTCGTTGCATAGTCCGACAAAACGATATGACCTGATTGTTCACCGCCGATGTTAAAGCCATTTGCGCGCATGTGTTCAACCACATAGCGGTCACCCACTTTGGTGCGCACCAGTGAAAGCCCCTCGCCCTGCAGATAGCGCTCCAAACCGAGATTGGACATGATCGTCGACACAAGCCCGCCACCCTTGAGCTGGCCGCGCTTGGCCCAGCTTGACGCAATCAGTGCCATGATCTGGTCGCCATCGATAACGTTGCCCTTTTCATCGCAAATAATCACGCGGTCAGCGTCGCCATCCAATGCGATACCAATATCGGCGCGCACTTCGCGCACGCGTTCGCACATGGCCTGCGGTGATGTGGAGCCCACCTTGTCGTTGATGTTGAGACCGTTTGGATCCTCACCAATAATGAAAGTTTCAGCGCCCAATTCCCACAAGGCTGTCGGTGCGGTTTTATAGGCGGCACCGTTGGCGGTATCGATGACGATGCGAAGACCGTCGAGATTGCTTTCGCCGGGATAGGTCCGCTTGGCGAATTCGATATAGCGGGCACCTGCATCTTCGATGCGTTTGGCGCGGCCAATGTCGGTGGCACCTGCAAGTGCATCAGCAGAAGGTGCGTCGATCAGGGCTTCGATTTTCAGCTCCTGCTCGTCCGACAACTTGTAACCGTCGGGGCCGAAAATCTTGATGCCGTTGTCCTGAAACGGATTGTGGGAAGCTGAAATCATCACGCCAAGGTCAGCACGCATGGAGCGGGTTAACATGGCAACGGCGGGCGTGGGTACTGGCCCCAACAGGAACACATCCATGCCAGAAGCCAGCAGGCCCGCAGTCAGCGCCTGTTCCAGCATGTAGCCTGAAAGCCTCGTATCCTTGCCAATGACAACACGGTGGCGATGACCGCCGCGACGGTGCAACTGCCCGGCTGCGATGCCAATACGCATCACCACATCAGGTGTCATGTTGCCGGCGTTGGCGCGTCCGCGCACGCCATCGGTGCCGAAATATTTACGAGTCATTCACAATCCCAATCCAACAGAAGTCCCGACTGTCTCATAACATAGTTTACAAATCTGCTGAATCAGGATCGTTCAATGCAGTAAACATTTTAAGTGCTTGTACAGTTGCCTTTACATCATGCACCCGCAAGATGTGAGCACCCTGCATTGCTGCTTGCACGGCACCGCCCACAGAACCATGCACACGGTGCGCCGCCAGCTTCTCGCCGGTTACGGCACCAATGAAGCCTTTGCGCGACAAACCCAACAACATGGGCGCGCCAAGGCCATGAAAAATCGAGAGTCCCGCCATCAACTCCAGATTCTGGTTGAAGGTCTTGCCGAAGCCGATCCCCGGATCGACGCAGATGTTTGAACGCTTGATACCCGCTGCTTCTGCCTTTGCAAGGCTGACTTCCAGCGCGTCATAAACATCCAGCAGCACGTCATCATATCGCGGATTGAGCTGCATGGTTTTAGGTTCACCTTGGGCATGCATGAGGATGACCGGGGCGTTTGACTGCGCGATTACAGTTGCGCTTTCCGGCTCATAATTGAGCGCAGACACATCGTTGATAATGCGGGCACCGGCTCCTATTGCGGCCTGCATGACAGCTGCTTTGCGGGTATCAGCCGAGACAATGTAATGAGCCGACAAGGCTGCAATCACAGATTCAATACGCTGGATTTCATCTTCTATGGAAACCGTGTCGGAGCCGGGCCGTGTCGATTCTCCGCCGACATCGAGAATGTCAGCTCCCTCTGCCGCCAATTGTTTTCCGTGGGCAATGGCAGCCGCCGCATTCGATAATCTTCCGCCATCAGAAAACGAATCCGGCGTTACATTGACAATGCCCATGACGCGGCAACGTTCCATGGTGAGGCCGCCAAAATGTGGGCGTTGCGCTGTGATGGCTTGAACAGCCGGGTTGTTTGCCACTTCTGCGAAGGATACGACGTGCGGGCTTTTTCCCCGCTCGATGACCTCAAGGCTGCAAAATCCAATATGCGGCAAACCACCCAAGGCACCAGCTTTTGTATTGGCGATCAGAGTTCGGGCGTCGCGGCCAAATACCAACGACAAGGGACGAAAATAAGTCATCCCTTAAAATCCAATGATGGCGGCCACCTGTGCGAGAACAGCATCTTGCAGGTGGGACGGCGCTTTGCCGTGAAATTCAATGTTGCGCGCAATCCAGTTGGTGCTGCGCACATGATCACACAGTGCCACACCCTGAAGATTTGTCTCACGCGGCAACGGCACTTCAAAACTGCCACCTTTCACCTTTGAGGCAATAGGGCACACAATGGCGAGGCCCGTGGCGATGTTAAATGCCCGTGCTGATAACACGAGCGCTGGACGCCGCCCGCCCTGCTCTGTTCCTGCATGCGGTGAAAAGTCCATCCAAACCAAGTCACCTGCATCCGGCTGATGCTGTGGCTTCACCACGTTTCGTTGCCCACAGGCTTACCCCAAACTTCATCACCGGTGTGGTTGTGCTCGGGTTTGTGGTGCTTCAACAAGTCTTCAAGCCGATATTTTGGTCGCGTTGGTCGCATCACCAATTCACCAGCTTCAACTTTAACATTCAGCGCACTGCCCTCGCTGACAGAGAGCGATTCCACGACATGTTGCGGCAAGCGCACCGCAAGGCTATTTCCCCACTTTCGCACGACAGTTTGCATTGCA
The DNA here is from genome assembly GCA_964244855.1 of uncultured Aestuariivirga sp. Classification (GTDB taxonomy): domain Bacteria; phylum Pseudomonadota; class Alphaproteobacteria; order Rhizobiales; family Aestuariivirgaceae; genus Aestuariivirga. Next base: position 3,964 of record CAXTLE010000291.1, read on the forward strand.
TCACTCCAAAATAATTAGGATATACATTGTATATCCTAATTTGAAGCAAATTTCAATGGCAAATTCGAGAGCGGTTCCGTGTTGTACCAATCGTTAAATGAAGAGACCCTTTCTTCACCCTCCCCCTTGTCGGGGGCGAGCCCCGCGAGCGGGTGGGGGTCGCTCCGGCGGTTAAAATGAAGAAAGAATTCTTTGCAATAACAATGGTCTGAGCGACCCCCACCCTAACCCTCCCCACAAGGGGGAGGGCAATTGCATATGGCCACCAAAGTGACCTCATCCGCCTCGCATTCGCT
>CAXTLE010000292.1:0-4239 GCA_964244855.1 uncultured Aestuariivirga sp.
TCTGGTCATCGCTGCCCGTACTCTACATCCTGCTCATCATGGGGGCCTTCATCACTCCGGGCTTCTGGGTGCTGCTCTTTATTCTGGTGCTGTTTTCATGGACCACACTTGTGGGAATCGTGCGCGCCGAATTCCTCCGTGCACGGAACTTCGAATATGTGCGTGCGGCGCGGGCACTGGGTTTGGGCGACGCGAAAATCATGTGGAAACATTTGTTACCCAATGCACTGGTATCTACCGTCACCTTCATGCCCTTCATTTTGTCGGGTTCCGTTGGCACACTGACGGCGCTGGACTTTCTCGGTTACGGCCTGCCACCCGGTTCACCATCGCTGGGTGAAATGGTGAAGCAGGGCAAAGACAATCTCTTCGCACCTTGGCTCGGTTTCACGGCGTTCTTTGTTGTGTCGATACTGCTGACCCTTCTGGTGTTTGCCGGCGAAGCCGTGCGCGATGCACTTGATCCACGAAAGACCTTCCGATGAGTCTGCTGGAAGTCAAAGACCTGTCAGTTGCCTTCAGCCAAGGTGGCAAGACCACACTCGCCGTTGACCATATCTCGTTCTCCTTGGAAAAGGCTGAAACGCTGGCACTGGTCGGTGAATCCGGTTCAGGCAAATCAGTGACGGCCAATTCAATACTGAAACTCCTGGCTTATCCCGCGGCCTCGCACCCATCAGGCGAAATCCTGTTCAAGGGCGAAAACCTGCTCGATGCTGATGAGGCGGATTTGCGCCGTGTACGCGGTCGTGACATCACCATGATATTCCAGGAGCCGATGACCTCGCTCAATCCGCTGCACACGGTGGAAAAGCAGATCGGTGAAATTCTGGATTTGCACCAGAGCATGCGGGGCGACAAAGCCCGCGCCCGTATCATTGATCTTCTCAAAAAAGTTGGCATTCGCGATCCGGAAACACGGCTTGCAGACTATCCCCATCAACTCTCCGGCGGCCAGCGCCAGCGCGTCATGATCGCCATGGCGCTTGCCAACAACCCTGATCTTCTGATTGCCGATGAACCGACAACAGCCCTCGACGTCACAGTGCAAGCGCAGATTCTGAAACTGCTGAAAGACCTTCAAAAAGAATTCGGCATGGCCCTGTTGTTGATTACCCATGATCTCGGCATTGTGCGTCACATGGCTGATGATGTGGTGGTCATGCAAAAGGGCAAGGTGGTAGAGCACCGTCCCGTCAAGGAGCTGTTCGCCAACCCGCAGCATGAATACACGAAAATGCTTTTGGCCGCCGAACCCAGGGGCAATCCGCCACCCGTTGACGCATCAGCAGAAACTTTGGTGACGACAGACAATCTCAAAGTCTGGTTCCCCATCAAGCGCGGGTTTTTCCGCAACACCATCGGCCACATCAAGGCGGTTGATGGCCTCACTTGCGAAGTCAAAGCCGGGCAGACTCTCGGTATCGTCGGTGAATCAGGCTCCGGCAAAACCACGCTGGGTCTGGCCATTCTGCGCCTGATCTCATCGCAGGGCCCCATCACCTATCGCGGCAAGCGCATCGATGGCCTCAACAACAAGGCTATGCGGCCTTTGCGCCGCGACATGCAGGTGGTGTTTCAGGACCCCTTCGGATCATTGTCGCCGCGCCTCTCAGTTCTGCAAATTGTCGAGGAGGGGTTGATGATCCAAAACCCCGACATGTCGGCGACAGATCGTCGCGCCCGCGTTGCCACGTCCCTCGCTGAAACCGGACTCGACCCCGACACCATGGACCGTTACCCCCATGAATTCTCCGGCGGCCAGCGCCAGCGCATTGCCATTGCCCGTGCATTGGCACTCGAACCCAAATTCATCATGCTGGACGAACCGACATCTGCACTCGACATGTCGGTGCAGGCGCAGGTGGTGGACTTACTGCGCAAACTGCAAGTAAAACATAATCTGGGCTACCTCTTCATCAGCCATGATTTGAAAGTGGTGCGGGCGCTTGCAAACGAAGTCATCGTCATGCGCAACGGCGTGGTGGTGGAGCGCGGACCATCGCAACAAATCTTCGCCAATCCGCAGCACGATTACACCAAGGCACTGCTGTCGGCTTCGCTGAATTTGAAGCCGGTGGCAGCATGAGTGCATTTCTGTTTGTAACGCCAACTTGGGACGGGCAGGCTTGGGCCACCCATATGCGCAAAGCCTTGCCCACTCGTTCTGTTCGCGTATGGCCCGAGATGGGCAATGTTGAAGACGTGCACTACGTGGCAGCTTGGTTGCCGCCTGCGAATGTTTTGAAATCCTTGCCGAACTTAAAAGTGATTTTCTCACTGGGTGCAGGTGTCGACGCAATCTTGTCCGATCCTTCATTGCCAACGGACAAACCCATTGTCCGCGTCAACGACCCTGATCTGACAATGCGCATGTCTGAACATGTGATCATGCAAGTGCTGATGCACCACCGCCAGCAACGGCGTTTGGATGCCAATCAGCACAACAATATCTGGGACCAGTTCCCGCAACATGCAGCTTCGGCCTTGCGTGTGGGTGTGATGGGCCTGGGCGTATTGGGCGCGGATGCGGCACGCAAACTCAGCATCATGGGCTTTCCCACAGCAGGCTGGAGTCGCACCCGAAAATCGATTGACGGCGTTGAATGTTTTGCAGGGCAGGGTGAGTTGGAGCGATTCCTAGCCCGCACAGATGTGCTGGTCTGCCTCTTGCCTGCAACAGAGGAAACAGATGGTATTCTCAATAGCGCACTCATTCGCAAACTCTCGCGCAACGGACCCTTCGGTGCTCCCGTGTTGGTCAACGCAGGTCGCGGCCGTCAACAGGTCGAAGACGACATTTTGGCAGCCCTCGACGCAGGCGAACTTCACGCAGCATCGCTTGATGTGTTTCGTAAGGAGCCTTTGCCAGTCGACAACCGCTTCTGGTCGCACCCGAAAATAATTTTAACGCCACACACCGCAGCAGATTCTGATCCCGCAACAATTTGCAATTATGTGGCAGCACAGATTATCAGGTTTGAGGCGGGTGGCAGTCTGCAGAATGTAGTGGATCGCACGCGCGGCTATTGAACCCGTTTCACCGCCGTCACTGCTGAACCCTTCGCTGAAATCCGTTCCACTGCAACCTGCATGGGCTCACTCACCACCAACATGTGGTGGCCATTCGCATGCAGCAGGGTTGTAGCATCCTGCATGATGCCGACGTGGCCCTTCCAAAAAACCAGATCGCCGCGTTGCAATGTCTGGCCTGTAATATCGGTGCCCAATCCGTGCTCCTGCATGTCGCTGTCGCGGGGCGCATCCATGCCACAAGCCTGCAGCGCCGTTTGCACGAGACCGGAACAATCAATGCCCATAACAGTCTTGCCACCCCAGAGATAAGGCGTGTGCAAAAACTGTTCCGCTACTGAAACGAAGTCTGACTGCTTGCCTGTGTTGGCGTGACTTGCATAAATATGACGGCCCGACGCAAGCACCAGGAAATCTCCATCGGTTCCCGTTACGCATAGTTCCGCATTCATCGGCACCGCCGCAGCTGGCTGACTCTTGATATCAGACTTGGGGTATAAATGCGCCAACGGCACCGACACCTTATGGGTGCGAACAGCTTTTGCATCGCGCAAAGCTGCATCGCGCACATAACCCACATAGCTGTCACCATCGAGCTGCACCCAGGACCAGCCATTGTTCTGTTCGAATACAAGTAAGGTTTCGCCCAACAACATTTGCGTGAGCTGCATGGCATCGTCAGCTGGATTACGAAAAACACCAGCCACCGGCATCGCACATTGGGCTGGAATACCTTCAACAAATCGCGCTGCTTCACATCGACCCTTCAATCTTGCATCTGCAAGATCGGGCCTAAATGCGAACAGTCTTTTATCAAGCTCGCTCATACGTGATCAGCCTTTGCCGCAATCAAATCCGACAATCGTTCTAAGTAAAGCGCACCCTTCACAGTGCGCTGCACCAGCACATTGCGCTTGTCCTCATCATCGCGGCGGCGCGAGACGATGCCCAGCTTACCCATGGAATCGAGTGCCCGCGTAATCACAGGTTTCGACACATGAAGCTTGCTCGCCAAGTCTCTCACTGTATGCGGCGGCGCTTCAAGATAGATAGTCAGAAGTATGCAAATCTGCCGAACCGACAAGTCCGGCTCATCGTCCTTGACCTGCGCCAAGGCCACATCGTGCCAGAGCTGTAACGACTGTGTGGAGGAAAAACGCATGGCCATGTGACGCAAACCACTTTCGAAAACTCGTTTCGGAACCG
>CAXTLE010000293.1:0-4213 GCA_964244855.1 uncultured Aestuariivirga sp.
GTCTCGATTGTTGAATGCTGCAATTGATCCCTGAAATTCTTGCAGTGGTTTTGACTCTCGCGCGAAAATGATTGAACAGTAATTTGAACCTTTGCAACCATCTGCGTCGTAATGAGGCGTGGCGACGTAGTTCAAAACGCCTTTGAATTCATGCGTGAAGGGATAACCGCAGGTCTGGCTGAACACCAGATCAGGTTTGCGCCAGGCAGCCGTCCAGTCTGCGTCGCGGGTGAGGTTGCCAGAGATGCCATATTCTTTGGCAATGGCGGCCCAAAACGCATCTGTAGCATCGCGCACTTCCGGAAAGTCATACATGGGCAGAGTGGCGAGCATGGCGGTGGTCCAAATATTTCAACCTGTGTGACAGTGGAACAAATCTTTTGAACGATGTAATGTGCGTGCACAAGGCGACACGTTCATGTTTACAAAAAATCAACTCCGTCCGATTGAATGGCCCACTATTGCTGTCATGGCACTGGTTTATTCTGTGCTTGGATGCCTGATCTGGTTTCACTCCACACTGCCGTGGTGGCTAATTTTACCGGTTGGGGCCTATTTCGCCGCCTTGCATACATCGCTACAACATGAAGTTTTGCATGGCCACCCAACTCGCAGCAAAGCTGTCAATGAGGCGCTGATTTTCCTGACCCCCACGATGTGGTTGCCCTATCAACGCTATAAAGACACACATTTGATGCACCATAACAACCAACATTTGACTGATCCGGAGACTGATCCTGAATCTTTCTATTTGTTGCCCGACAATTGGTTTGTCATGCCAGGTGTGAAGCGAGTGCTGTTTCAACTCAATCATACCTTGGGTGGCCGGATGTTGATTGGTCCGGCGATTGGTATCATTCGTTTCTCGTCGGCGGAGCTGCGTGATGTGGCAAAGGGCGATAGACATAAGGCCAAAGCTTGGTTCGTCTTTGCTGTTTCCTGTGCACTGGTTTTCAGCTTTGTGATCTGGTGCGGCATGCCGGTTTGGCAATATCTGGCCCTGATCGCCTATCCCGGCATATCGCTGGCACTGGTGCGATCCTATTGTGAGCATCAGGCATCGGAACATATCAGCCATCGCACGATTATCGTTGAGTGTTCGCTGTTCTGGTCGTTCCTGTTTCTCAACAACAACCTGCATGTGCCGCACCATGAAAGACCCGCATTGGCATGGTATAAACTTCCGGCCTATTATCGTCGGGAACGCGATATGATGATCGCCCATAATAATGGATATTTGATGAGCTACGCCCAAATTTTCCGACGATATTTCTTTTCAGCGAAAGAGCCGATTGTCTATCCAAATCTCAATTGGCTAAAGCCATGACGATCGCTTCGCCGCTGTCTGAACAGTTCTGGCGAAGGGCGCAACCGCTTCACGTTTCTTCCCCGGAGTTTTTGGCGGTAAATACAGAGCTTGCTGCGGATCTGGGCCTGTCTGCGGACATCTTTGAGAAGCCGGAAACGCTTTTGGCGCTTTCGGGCAACGCTCCTTGGGGCGATGTTGAACCGGTTTCACTGGCTTACAGTGGGCATCAATTCGGCAATTGGAACCCGTTGATGGGGGATGGCCGGGCGCATTTGATTGCGACACTTAAGGGCGGTTGGGAACTGCATCTCAAAGGTTCAGGTGCCACACCGTTTTCACGGAATGGCGATGGTCGTGCAGCCTTGGGACCCATGCTGCGGGAATATGTTATCAGCGAGGCTTTTGCAGGATTGGGCATTCCGACGACACGTTGCCTTGCCGTGGTGGCGACGGGCGAGGAGGTTTATCGCAGACGGCGCGAGCCCGGCGGGATTGTTGCACGCATCGCCAAAAGCCATGTGCGCGTGGGCACATTTCAGTTTGCGGCGGCGCATTTGGGCAAAGAAGGCATACAAACGCTGTTTGAACATGAGCGCACACGCAGTCATCCTCATGTTGCGGATACGCGGGAGTTTCTGGGAAGTGTGATTTCGCGGCAAGCAAAGTTGATCGCGCAATGGATGTGCGTCGGCTTTATCCATGGGGTGATGAACACTGACAACATGGCGATCTCCGGCGAGACAATTGATTTTGGTCCCTGTGCTTTCATGGATGTGTTTCATCCACAGAAAGTGTTTTCGTCGATTGACGCCTATGGCCGTTATGCTTGGGATCAGCAGGCTGGTATTGGCCTTTGGAATCTGACGCGCTTCGCCGAGAGCTTGTTGCCAATATTGGCGGATGACGCTGAAGCAGCTGTGGAGATTGCTAAGGCCGAACTTGCGTTGTTCAATCCGCAATTCGAGTTGGCATTCGAGACCGGCATGATGCGGAAGCTCGGCATCACAAATTGGCACAACGATGATGCAGAATTCATCGCAGAAATGCTCCGTATACTGATGGATGAGAAGCTGGACTATACGTTGTTCTTCCGAGAGTTGACACGTGACGTGTCAATATCAGCGCAGGCGGAAGCATTGTGGCGGAAACGGTTGGACGGGGTTGCGCCCGATTATGGCGTGATGAAGTCAAGCAACCCGATTTACACTGCGCGCAATCATCAGGTGGAAGCAGCTTTGCTTGAAGCCGAGAACGGTAATATGGTACGATTTGATACGCTGGTGGAATTGCTGAAAACGCCATTCGTGGAACGGGAAAGCATGCCAGGATTTGAAGCAGCGCCACTGCCTGACGAGACAGTGACGCAGACATTTTGCGGTACGTGAGTTCAGGCCACACGCCCTTCCCATTTTCCATCGGCATCGACGGGTTTTACCTTGCGGATATCGCCTTCGAAATCCACATGGGCTTCATACATCTGGCCATCTTTTCGCACCAGCCATTCAGCGTGACGGTGGCGAAGACGGGCATCACCGACGATGAAAAAACCCTCAGTTTCAAGTGTTTCACGCATGGCTGAGGTATTGATCACATCATCATGCGGTCTGCGATGCGGAGGTGGACCGCGATGATGACCCGGACCATGGCGCTGATGTTCTGGCCCTGGTGGCAGCACGTAAGTGCGGCTCCCCATGGTGATAGTTTCAACGCGGATTTCGGAGGGTTTTTGTTCACCCTCAATCACCACCTCGTCACCACTTTTCAGCGGAACATGGCGGGCACCATGGGGTGTGAGATCAGCAAGGATGACGGAGGTTTGGGTTTTCACCGTGAAGCGGTGGGCGAACATATGTTCGACACGGCCTGAGACCGTGATTTTTTCAACAGGATGCATTGGCATCTCCTTTTCAAGGCCGAACGCGGATTAGCGTGGGCAACCTTGAAGTGGAGATGCACTGTGTTGATTTCAAGGCCTCAGAATATCACCACGCTGCGAATGCTCTCGCCCTTGTGCATCAGGTCAAACGCCTCTTTGATGCGCTCCAGCGGCATGGTGTGGGTGATCATCGGGTCGATTTCGATCTTGCCGTCCATGTACCAGTCAACAATTTTCGGCACGTCAGTGCGGCCACGGGCACCACCAAAAGCCGTGCCGCGCCATGAGCGGCCTGTGACCAGTTGGAATGGCCGTGTCGAAATTTCCTGGCCTGCACCTGCAACGCCAATGATGATCGACTGGCCCCAGCCCTTATGAGCGGCTTCCAAGGCGATGCGCATGACTTTGACATTGCCGATACATTCGAAGGTGTAGTCGGCACCACCGCCTGTGAGGTCAACGAGGTGTGCCACCAGGTCTCCCGACACCTTCGATGGATTGACGAAATGCGTCATGCCGAAACGTTTGCCCCAGGCGGCGCGATCGTCATTGAGATCCACGCCAACGATCTGCCGTGCACCTGCAAGGCGCAAGCCTTGCAACACATTGAGACCAATGCCGCCAAGACCAAACACGATGGCCGTTGAACCCACTTCCACTTTGGCTGTGTTGATGACAGCACCCACACCCGTGGTCACACCGCAGCCGATGTAACAGATCTTGTCGAAGGGTGCATCGCTGCGCACTTTGGCAAGCGCAATTTCCGGTATAACGGTGTGGTTGGCGAAGGTCGAGCAGCCCATATAGTGATGGATCATCCGGCCCTTGTAGGAGAAGCGCGACGTGCCATCCGGCATCAGGCCCTTGCCTTGCGTCAAGCGGATTTTCTGGCAGAGATTGGTTTTAGGATTGAGGCAATACTCGCACTCCCGGCATTCGGGCGTGTAGAGTGGAATGACATGATCACCCACTTTCAGTGAGGTCACACCAGCGCCAATCTCACGCACGATGCCTGCACCTTCATGGCC
>CAXTLE010000294.1:0-4190 GCA_964244855.1 uncultured Aestuariivirga sp.
CCTGTTGATTTCAATTGCTCTTGGCCAGTCCATAAAAGGCAGCTAGAACATAAGAGGAACAAAGTCAAGCGTAAAAATTGCGTTGAAAAAAGCGAATACTCCAGAAATGGGTCACTATCGCCTGGCACCATCCCACAGCAGTTTTGGGCCTACCAGGAAGCCGACATGGGATCGCGCAATTTCACTTGGCGTTAAGTCATCATCATGGGAATCCCCCTCGCCCGGTGAAGGGCAAGGGGTAATCCTTCAGATTGGAACCACAAAGGTTCAAACCTTTGCCGTGGTTTCCTTACCCGACTTCGCCCCTTCAACCTAGGCATGTTTTTTGCTACCGTCAATACCGTGAATGGCGACGGAGGGACTTCCATGGCGCGGGTTCTGGGGCTGGATTGCGGCATTGCGAGCGTGGGCTGGGCGGTGGTTGAAAACAATTCAACCATCGATCAAACGGGTGTCTGGCAATGGCAGCCACCTGAACAAGTCGAGAGCAATAAACGAACATCGCACAAAAAAACCAATGGCATGGTCATCCGCCGCGTTCGGCAAACCAAAAGAAAACGCCAACGCTTGAATGACCTACGTGATTTGTTTGCGGCACACGGGTTGACTGCGAAGCAAACAAAAAAGGAGTTTAAAGCGCAAAACGAAATAAACGCGCATGATCCTTGGCAACTGCGACTTCAAGCGCTGAAAGAACCGCTCACCAACGAAGAACTGGTTTCTGTCCTTTATCACCTCGCCACCCACCGTGCCTATTTGTCAAATGCAAAGGCGAAAAAAAACGATCCAGGTGACGATGAAAAGAGAAAGCTTCTTAGTGCGTTGAAAGAAAACGAAGAAAAATTCAGCAATAGCATTATGCGGGGCGAGGTTAAAACTGTGGGCGAATGGCTTGCAGCTAACGATTTCAAGCGAAATCGCGCGGGATCATTCCAGTGTTCATTGAAACGCGAATGGCTGCAGGACGAAGCGTGCACACTGCTCGCGATTCAAAACAAGAAAAGAAACGCCGCTCTCGATGAAGCCTTCAAAACAGAATATTTGCGCATAGCGTTCGCACAAAAACCTGTTGAAACACAACCAGTAAAGTACTGCTCTCTTGAAACTGAGGAGCCCCGCCCGACAAGAAGCCCGCGGCACGCCTATTCATTCGAGTACTTTCGGTTTTTGCAACGTATCAATGACTTGCGGTTTGTTGATGAACAGCATGATGAGCCATATAGACTTACACCAGTGCAGGTGAACGATGTCGCGAGCCGTTTTGGAACCAAAACCCAAATTCGGTACGCCGACGTCAGAAAATGGTTGAAACTGGATCAAGCAGTTGCATTCAAGGAATGCCCTGATGCAGAATCTGAGAAACTCGACATCGTGGCCAAGAAGGGCACCTGTTGCCCCGGCTATTGGGCATTGAAGAAAGTCATCACCACAGAGCTTTCACAGGAAACCTGGGACACGATTTCCGCTGACAAACAACTTCTCGATTCCATCGCGGAGTCTATCGCTCATTTGGATGATCTGAAAGCAATCGAAGGCAAATTAAGTGCGCTGAGTTTGGACCGGAAGGTGGTGGAAACACTTTTGGCCGAAAGCAATGGTGGCGAACTGGGCTTCTACAAAGGAACGGGCGGAATATCACTGGTTGCAGCCCGCAAATTGATCCCGCGTATGGAAAGTGGATTGAACTTCCATGACGCGCAGATCGCAGTGTATGGCCGCCGCCAAGCACGGACAAGCAACATGCCTGAGATTGCTGGAAGCGGAATCAGAGCAGTGCGCGAATGGCTTAAAACTGGCGAAATAGAAGAGAAGGTTGGTAGTGAGGTTGCGAGCCGTGCCATTCGTCAAGTGTTCAGACAAACCATCGCAATCTTGGAAAGTTGCAACGATCCCACCAAACCAGACTACAAGTCCATCAACACCATTCGAATTGAAATGGCACGCGACATAGGTAGGGGTGCAGAAGCGCGTGACGAAATTTCGCTGAAGCAGGCCCAGAACAGAAATCGCAATCACGCATTGGAAGAGAGTTTCAAGTCGACATTTCTTCGCGAACCGAGCGATCCTGAGTTTGAAAGGTGGCAACTTTGGTCCGAGCAACAAGGGCACTGCGCCTACACATTCGAGGGGATAAACTGCGAAGCAGTTCTGACTGGCAGTTTATCATGCGAAATTGATCACATTCTTCCGCGTAGCCGCTTCGGAATTGACGGGCTCGTAAACAAAGTTCTGTGCAAAATCGGAGCAAACCAAAACAAGAGTGATCAAACACCCTTTGAATGGTTCAAGGCAACAAAAGGCCAAGAGAAGTGGGAAGAGTTTTGCGTCAAATCTCGTGACATCTTCAAGTCAAGTCCGAAAAAAATTGAGTTACTCATCGCCACTGACACCTCAAAGATGGAAAAGACGCTGGCGCAGAGATATTTGAACGATACTCGCTGGATTGGGCGATTTGTCTTGGACGGTCTCAAGAAACTATCGACACCGGAATGGCCCATTCAAGTTGAGCCTGTTGGGGCAGGCCTCGTGGCGTTACTACGGCACGCGTGGGGCTTGGATGTTTGGAAGCGAGACCCAAATGACAAGCGTAGGCGGCGGTCAGATGATCGGCATCATGCGCTGGATGCAAGCGTCGTCGCCATAATTGATGTTCCTCTGGTCAAAAGGCTTACAGACGCCTACCAAATGGCAGAAACAAATGGGCACTACTTCCCCGCGCGAAGATTCGATCCGCCGTGGAAGTCATTTCGTGATGACGTCTGTGCGTCGGTGTATGGCAGGAGAGCTGTTGACGAAGGCCCACAAAATTTTGTGCCAAGCTGGAACGAAGGTCTATTGATTGCACGGTCTGCAACGCGGCGTGGACGTGGCAAACTCCACACAGACAATGCAAAGTCGCTGGCCAAGACGGAGGCCGGACTGCGTCAAGTTTCCAATACTGACGTCTACAAACTGGTGACGGAAAAGAAGGGAGTATTCGAAAAAGTAGACCTTTCAGCACTCAAAGATGCAGAGCGTAACCATCGACTAAGGCAATTGCTCGATGATTGGTGCGATAGTTGGATTGCTTCTGGCGTACGGCCTGAACAACCTCCGCAATGGAACTATGCGAAGGCGGGCAATGAACCAATTTGGCGTGACATAAAATCGGTGCCACTCGTCACGGACAAGGCAGAAAAACTTGTTCCAAAGAGATTGAAGGACAAGAACTGTGGTTCGCTGGCAACATTCAACCCTGAGGCTATGATACGCCTTGACGTCTTTCAAAATCCGGAAGTGAATGCTTTACCCCGGTTTCTTTACATTCCAGTTTACATTCATCAGCTTTCAAATCCAGCGCCACCTCGTGAGGCTTTTGTTGCAGGAAGACCCTGGCTTGAATTGTCTGACAATTCCAAATTTCTTTTCTCAATCTGGCCATGGGATTTGATTGAAGTGGACTACAACGGTGAAATTCACTGTGGCTACTACCGAAAATTTGACCGTGGCGATGGGCGTATCAGTATGAGCCTCCAGTTTCAGTCTGAAGCTGACAAACAAAAGCGATTTTCACCATCGCTGATCAATCGATTGACCAAGTGGTCAGTTGATAGGCTAGGCAAACGACATCTTGTAGAAAGTGAGTTGCGTACATGGCGTGGAAAGGTGTGCATGTCTCCAGACCCGCAAGGCTGAGTTACAAGGACCAGCAGCTTTGCGTGGCGCAGGATGAGGGCGATGTGGCCATGCCGCTGGAGGATGTGGCGTGGATTGTGCTCGATTCAAACCACTCAACACTGTCGGTGTCGTTGATGTCGGCCTGCATGGACCTGGGCGTGGCCGTCATCTTCACCGATGCGCGGCACACGCCTTCGGGCATCGCGCTGCCGTTTCACACGCATCACCGGCAGGCGGCGGTGGCAGCGATGCAGATGGGCTTGTCGCAGCCCCTGAAGAAGCGGCTTTGGCAATCGCTCGTCATTGCGAAAATTGAAAACCAGGCGGCGTGTCTTGATCTTTGTGGACGCAATGGAACAGCCGTTGCGGCCATTGCCAAATTCGTGACGTCTGGTGACACTGAAAACAGTGAGGCCCGTGCCGCACGGGAATATTGGTCCACTTTGTTTGATGATTTCATCCGCAGCGATGAAACTGATTTGCGCAATGCCATGCTGAATTATGGCTATGCCATTGTGCGCTCGGCCATTGCT
>CAXTLE010000295.1:0-4184 GCA_964244855.1 uncultured Aestuariivirga sp.
TCGAACGATGATTTTACGAAATTTGGGCTGTCGTCGACGAACACTTTATGGCCCGTGGTACGACCCGACAGATGTTTGATCGCCGGACCTTTCGGACCCGAATTGGTGATCACGGGGAAGGGCAGGCCGTGATTCTTCAAATTGATAATGCGCTTGTCGCGGGCGTGGTGGGGCAGGTTGGTGAGCATCACAACTGTGGCGTTTTCCGACAAGGCGAGCAGCGACTCAACAGCGCCGTCAATGGCTTCCATATGTTCGGTTTGTTCGATGAAGTAGTCATCGACCAGTTTTGACACCTGTTCTTGAGCCATCTCTGCACGGGTGCTCCGGTGCACCACATTGCCATTCAAGGCGAAACTGTTGGCTTCCAGCACATGGTCCATGCGGGCCAGCATCGCATCGAAACCACGGAGAAAATGCACCACCACATCATCAACATCGCAGATGATCAGCGGGCGCTTTGCATGCACGTCGAGTGTGGCAAGTTGGCTTCTGGTAAAAGGGTCAATCATGGGAAAATCCAGGAAGTTTTGAACGTGCAATCATGATGGCTTCGGGTTTCAGGTTATTTTCGGCTGTGAAAGCCAGCAACTCCGACTCATCCTGTAGCAAAAAGTCCAGCAGGAAGGCCTGGAAAGATGGCTCCAGCAGGCGCTGCGTCAATTCGCTTTGTCCCATGCCAGACAGATTGCAGAACTCGCCGAGTTTTTCATCGTTTGAAGCGAGATAAACCATATATAACAATGCGATATCGCTAGAATTTTGATTGTTTTGTGAAGTTTTCGGGCGCACCCCGTTCTCCAATGGTTAACCAGTTACGTTTGAATTAACGTGGCGTTTAATGAGTTGGTTACGGCTCATAGGGCAAAACCTCCCAAAGAATAAGTGGAATCAGCAACTCGCCCAGATTCCCGTTCATCTTTCTGGAGCCCAAATGGACTATAGCAGACCCACCGAAGGACCGCCTCAGGAAGCTTCCGGAACAGTAGTGCCAATGCAAAAGACAGTTCTCGTGGTTGAAGACAATGAGTTGAACATGAAACTGTTCAACGACTTGCTGGAAGCCCATGGATACCGGGTTGTACAAACCCGGGACGGCCTTTCTGCGCTCGATATGGCGCGCAAGCACAATCCAGACCTTATTCTCATGGACATCCAGTTGCCGGAAGTCTCCGGCATCGAAGTCACGAAGTGGTTGAAAGAGGATGACCAATTGCGTCGCATACCTGTGATCGCCGTCACCGCCTTCGCCATGAAGGGTGACGAGCAGAAGATTCGTGAAGGTGGCTGTGAAGCCTATATTTCCAAGCCCATCTCTGTGATGAGCTTTCTGCAAACCATTGATGGGTTCTTAAAAGCAAAACAATGACCGCTCGTGTTCTCGTCGTTGATGACATTCTTGCCAATGTGCGGCTGCTTGAAGCCAAGTTGACGGCTGAATATTTTGATGTTGTCACCGCAATGAACGGGCTTGATGCGTTGGAAGCGATTCAGCGCACGAAACCGGATATTGTTCTGCTCGATGTGATGATGCCCGGTATTGACGGGATTGAAGTTTGCAGGCGCATTAAGTCTGACGCCGCCACGCAACATATTCCTGTAGTGATGGTAACCGCGCTTGATCAGCCTGAAGACCGCGTTCGCGGGCTTGAAGCTGGTGCCGATGATTTTCTGACAAAGCCCGTCAACGATATTTCACTGTTCTGTCGCATCAAGAGTTTGGTGCGCCTGAAGATGCTGACTGATGAACTTCGCGTGCGTCCAGATACGGGCGGCACAGTTGGCGGTATTATTGTTCGCGACGAATTTCGCGATAATGATGGTGATGGCCGAATCTTGCTGGTTGATCCGCGTGAAACTTCGTCAGAACGCATCATTAACTCGTTCGAGAACAAACACCGTATTACGCGCGTGGCCGGACACCAGGACGCCATCGACGCTGTGCAGGATGGCGTCAATCCGTTTGAATTGGTGATCGTCAGTTTTGACAGTGAACACTATGATGGTTTGCGTCTGTGCTCGCAGTTGAAGTCGACTGAAGCAACGCGGCAGACACCCATTCTCGTGATTGTTGATCCTGACAATCAACCCGGCCTTTTGCGTGCGCTTGATATGGGCGTGAATGATTATCTGATGCGGCCTGTGGACCGGCAAGAGCTGAAAGCCCGCGTGTCAACCCAAATCAGACGTTACCGCTACACTGAGCGTCTGCGCGCTTCTGTGAAGGCTTCGATTGAAATGGCCATCACTGATCCGCTGACGGGGCTTTATAATCGCCGCTATCTTGAAACCCATCTCAATCACCTCATTGAACACTATATCAATCGCGGCAAGGCGCTTTCTGTAGTTGCTGTCGACGTTGATTTCTTCAAAGCCATTAACGACACTTATGGTCACGACATTGGTGACAAGGTGCTGCAGGAATTGTCGGTACGGTTGAAGGCCAATACCCGCAGCGTGGACCTGTGCTGCCGTGTTGGTGGCGAAGAGTTCATAATGGTGTTGCCGAATACCGCAACTGAACTTTCCAGCCGCATCGCTGAACGCTTGCGCAGGTCCGTCGGGTCAAAGTCATTTGAATGCGGTCTCGCACAGCCGGTACCCGTTACAATTTCCGTCGGAGTTGCTTCACTGAACGGCGCTGATGATACATTGGAAAAGCTGTTGAAGCGGGCCGATCAGGCACTTTATTCTGCCAAACGTGAGGGGCGCAACCGGGTTGTGATCGCGGCTTGAGTTTGCAGCATCACCGTGTTGGTGTATGCGAAGCCTGCCATGACGGATATTCGACAAACCGATAGTTCCACGCGCCCGCCCTCTACAGGCAAGGCGGGGCCAGTGTTTGCGGGTGAAGTCAAGTTTGAAGGTGTCTCTTACGAGACGCGGGGCAAACAGATTGTCAGCGACATAGACCTCACTGCGAATTCCGGAAAAATTGTATGTCTGCTCGGACCGTCCGGTTGCGGCAAGACGACCTTGTTGCGTTTGGCAGCCGGAATTTTGCGCCCGACCAAGGGTCGCATTCTTCTCGACAATTTTGAGATTGCCGGACCAACGCGTTTTGTTGCCCCTGAAAAGCGCAACATTGGGTTGGTGTTTCAGGACTTCGCGCTGTTTCCGCACATGACGGCAGAAGAGAATGTGGCTTATGGGCTTTATGCGCTGGAACGCCACGAAGCCTTGCGTGTTGCGGCCTTGGCGTTGGAACGCGTCGGACTGGGTCATGCAACCAAACGTTATCCCACCTCACTGTCAGGCGGCGAGCAGCAACGTGTGGCACTTGCCCGCGCCATTGTGCCGCGCCCGCAGGTGGTGCTGCTTGATGAACCATTTTCCGGCCTTGATCAGCGGTTAAAAGAGAGCGTGCGCGAAGAGACACTGGCGCTGTTGCGTGAAACCAGGGCCACAGCATTGTTGGTCACGCATGATCCCGATGAGGCGCTTGCTTTTGCTGATACCATTCATGTCATGGATGCGGGGCGCATTGCCCAAAGTGGCTTGCCCGAGGACCTGATCCACCGGCCAAACAGCCGGAAAGTCGCCAGGTTTTTCAGGAACTATAACAGTTTTAGTGCAGTGGTAAATAAAGGCAGCGTGGCAACACCGCTTGGCAATCTGAAGGTTGAAAGATTCAAAGATGGCACCAAGGTGGATGTGATGATTGCGCCCAATGCCATCAGGCTGACCAAGGGACTCGCCGCCACAATCGTTGAAAACCGCGATCTTGGCGTCATGCGCCGGATCATGGTGCGTTTACATGCCAATGATCAACTCTTGTTGATCCATGCTGATTACTTGGGCGTTGGCAGCGTTGGTCTTGCCTTGACCGGGCAAGATACCCACATCTTCGCAAGCGATGAATGAAACGTAATATGATCGGCGGTTGCGGCGGCTTTGGCTTTCTGCGATAGTTGTTTTTCACAGCGCCGGAAACGGCGCACATGCAGTTTTGGGAGTAGGTATTATGGGTAGCTTTTCTTGGTGGCACTGGGCGCTTTTTCTGATTGTTGCATTGGTGTTATTTGGCGGCAAAGGCAAGGTATCTGACTTGATGGGCGATGTTGCCAAGGGCATCAAAAGTTTCAAAAAAGGCTTGGCTGATGACCCGGTGGAAGCCGAAGCAAAATCGCTGCTCAATGATGCTGGCGAACCTGTCAAGCAGACCGCTGACAAAGTCAAAAGCT
>CAXTLE010000296.1:0-4139 GCA_964244855.1 uncultured Aestuariivirga sp.
GAGAACAGTGCCGATCCCTCTTTAACCTTTGTCGTATTTGCTCTACACGCCGCTTTCATTCCACGGCATATGAGTCCCATGGCAAACCTGATCATCACCTACTGGCGCGATATTCCCTCGGCGGTTTCCGTTAAAATCGGCCGCAAGGAGGAAAAACGCATGCTCGACAACCGCTTCATGGAAGCCATTGATATGGCGGCCATGCGCGGCGGTGCAACCAATTCCGACGATTATCTCGCCGACTGGCGGCGCGGCGAGCCAAGCCCCGTGTCCGACGACATGGCGATGGAAGCCGACAAAGCCAAGGCCGATCTCGAAGCCACATTCACCCCCGACCGCATCAAACAGATGATCGGCAATGGAGGACGCAACCCGTCATGACGCATACGATTATTTCCTCCGCCACCCGCACCCACATCATCGGCTTTGACAAGCCTTTCACCGTGATCGGTGAACGCATCAACCCGACAGGGCGCAAAAAACTTGCGGCGGAAATGCAGGCCGGAAACTTCGAAGGTGTGATCAAGGACGCGCTCGCTCAAATGGCAGCGGGTGCCCACATCCTCGATGTCAATGCGGGCGTCACTGCGGTGAATCCCAACGAGTCTGAACCACCGTTGATGAAGCAGACACTCGAAATCGTCATGTCGATCTGCGATCTGCCTTTGTGCATCGACTCGTCGGTAACCTCTGCCTTGAAGATCGGTCTCGAAACCGCCGTGGGCCGCCCCCTCGTCAATTCCGTCACGGGTGAAGAAGAAAAACTCGAAGCCATTCTTCCCCTCATCGCAAAATATAACGTGCCCGTCGTCGCCATCTCCAACGACGAAACCGGCATTTCCGAAGATCCTGATGTGCGCTTTGCCGTCGCCAAGAAAATCGTCGAACGGGCCGCAGATTTCGGCATCAAGAGCCACGACATTGTGGTGGACCCCCTTGTCATGCCAATCGGTGCCATGGGCACCGCAGGCCAACAAGTCTTCCGCCTCGTCCGCCGCCTGCGTGAAGAACTGAAAGTCAACACCACCTGCGGCGCATCCAACGTCTCGTTCGGCATGCCAAACCGCCGCGCCCTCACTGGCTACTTCCTCGCCATGGCTGCAAGTCACGGCATGACATCTGCGATCATGAACCCGCTGCACGACGAAGACATGCACGCCATCTTTGGTGCAAATGTTCTCAACGGCACCGACGCACATTGCAAATTCTGGACAAACAAATTCCGCGAAATGACGGCAGCACCTTCAGCAGCAGCACAAGCCGCTGGCGAGATTTCGTCGAACGAGGATATTGAAGCCCGCCGCAAAGCCCGTGAAGAACGGCGCAGGCGTTGACATGCAAAAATATCTTGACGTTTTCAACGTTCTAAAAAAGGACCGTGAAACGGAATTTCACACACAGCATGGTCTAGCCATCAAAACTGGCGAAGGCCTCGGCGCTGCAATTTTGAAAGTCATGCGACCATCATGGTCAACAGACAAGCCTGACGAACTTCTCAACACCAACGGGTTGTTTTTCAGCATCTGGGTTGACGCTGCATGCGAAGAAAAAGGCATCGTCCGCTATAACTTACACGCCAAGAAACTACGCTTCATCAAGGGCGAAGCTTTCGCCGCCCGAGATTTCGCTCGCCGCGTGCGGGCTGACGCAAAGCCCGAACTGGCTTCTTGGCCAAACTGCACGTTTCCTACCGGACCGATCACACTGTTCGAGGGCCACTTTGCGCTTGATGAGAAAACATTGAGCGATGAAACTTCAAAAATGATGGACCGCTTTGCCAAGCTGACGCCGTTGTTGGACGGCGTTTTGGCGGACTGATAAAGTCACTCCTCCAAGTTCAACCACTTCAACTCTTCTGGTGTCAGCACCACGTCAAACGCCGCAAGAGACGAGTCAATTTCCTCAACCGTTCTCGGCCCCACCAGCGCAAAACTCGGAAAGCCCTGGGCCAGCACCCACGCCAAGGCAATGTTGTTCGCCTTCACGCCGTGCCGCGTCGCCAGCTCTTCCGTCCGCCGTCGTCGCTCGGCATTCGCGTCACCACCAAAACAGGTTTCCGGCCGCGTATCCCGAGGCAAGCGAATCCGCAATTCCGCCGGCAAAAAATATCCCCGCGCCTGTGATGACCAACTGAAATGCGCCGTACCAGTATCGCGCAGATACTTCAGCGTCTCGACAGAGTTCGACGAAATACACCCCGCCCAAACCGGCTTCGTCATCACCGCCAAAGACAAATTATTGTTGAGAATGGACATCGGCTGCAACTCCCGCGCCGCCGCATAAGCCTTGGCCGCCGCAAAGCGCTCGACCGACCAATTGGAACCGCCAAACGCCCCAATACATCCCGCAGCTTTCAAAGCATTCAGCGCATCCACAAACTCGCCCACCGGCACATCCGGATTATCGCGGTGCATGATGTAAACAGGCGCAAACGTCAGCTGCAACCGCTCCAGCGATTCAGTGAGCTGCCGCCCAATCGCTTCCGGCGTGCAATGAGGGGTGTGAGCACCCTTCACTGTCACGACAACCTGATCCGCAACACCACGCCGCGCTATCCACTTTCCCAGCGCCTTTTCATGCTGCCCGCCCCCATAAACATAAGCCGTGTCGAAGGCATTTCCGCCCACTTCCAGCCAACGTTCCCAGACGGGCGCACCCTCCTCCCACGTATCTTTATTGTCACAGCCGAGAATGAGCTGGCTGAGGGGAAGCTGCACGCCCGGCAGGCTGCGGTGAGGCATCGTGATCATGCCCAAACCATGTCGTATTTATCCTGTTGCGACAACTGGCTTTTGCCAAAGCGAAATATTCGATGTGGATGAAAGCGCCTCCGTTCGCATCCCTCTCGTTCAGTTGCCTATTTTACTGTGATCGTAATCACCTCAGTGGTCAGTGGCGGGTTGTGCGGAATATGGTCTTTGTCACCCAATACCATTTGCAAGGTGTGTTGTCCTGGCGGCAGCTCCAACATGACTTCGGTTTGCCCCTTGCCAAAGTGCATATTGTGCTCATCTTTGATGATGTTGGCGTTGAGTTCTTCCGCTCCATCTTCGGTTTTTCCAAACGCCGGACGATCAACCAACAAATGATGATGACCCGAATTGGCTTTATCCGTGTCAGCAGGCACGATCTCCATACCTTCCACACCAAACTCCACCTTAACCGGGCTGGAAACCGTGTCGCCATTCTTCAAATTTACGAAAAACACCTTGGCACCAGGTGCAGAAGGTGTTTCACCTGCGTTCGCGCATACGGGAGTAAACAAAGACAAAAGTACTAAAGCTTGGGCAAAATGTTTCATGTCAACCGATCCTGTTTTAAAGTCACATTTTTGCGACTGACTATGAAAACACCTGCGCAGGTACTTTTATTCGGTTGAGTTGGAAAAAATACACAACTGGCTTCCAACCAAGCCCTCGCGCCAGACTTTCCGAAGCTTTGCTGCTATTGTTTGACGCTCACAAACTTGCCCTGTGACGATAATTCCACCTGATCAGCCAGTGTGATGTCGCATTTTGCAAGCGCCGCCGCGCCAGTTTTCCTATAGTCAGCCAGAATTAAATCGTGACGGACACTATGACCGAGCAGAATCCCCTCATCGTTTTCACCCCCTCTGGCAAGCGCGGGCGCTTCCCCATTGGCACTCCTGTATTGACAGCAGCCCGCCAACTCGGCGTCGATATCGATAGCGTTTGTGGAGGCCGCGCCATTTGCGGGCGCTGCCAGATCAACATCGGCGAAGGCGAATTCGCCAAACACGGCATCTCCTCAACGGATACCCACGCCTCAGCCTTTAACGATGTCGAAGCCCGCTACCGCCGCATCAAGGGCCTGGCCACTGACCGTCGCCTGTCCTGCCAAACCAAAATGGAAGGCGATCTCGTCATTGACGTGCCGCCGGAATCACAAGTGCACAAACAGGTCGTGCGCAAGGAAGCCGACACCCGCGCCATCGCACTCGACCCCGCAACCAAGCTCTTCTACATCGACGTCGAAGAACCGGACATGCACAAACCATCGTCGGATTTGGAGCGGGTCTATGACGCGCTGAAAGGCCAATGGGGCGTTGACAACATCACCTGCGAATTGCCCATCATCGCGTCACTGCAAAAAACCTTGCGCAAAGGCGAATGGAAAAT
>CAXTLE010000297.1:0-4103 GCA_964244855.1 uncultured Aestuariivirga sp.
TGCCGGAGATGAAGACGATGCTGGAAGCGGGATTGGTGTGGGCGGCGCGGTGATAAGTGCAGGATAAGAAATCAGAACAGATGGATGAATTGACACTACAAATCTTTCCGGCTTGGGTTTCGCTGAACTGACTCGCAGCTTTTTTCTACGGCATTGGATGGGTAAGTTCATTCAGCTCAGCGTGTCGACTACCTTTGCTCCTTCATCCCAGCTTTGACGACGAATATAGCTGGCCAGCAAAGGGACTGCAAAACAGTAGGAGCCGCGACGGTTGCGATAGATCAGACCTTTTTCCGCAAGATGACCCAACATTTGTGTGGCATGGCTTGGCGTAAATGGCTTCTTCAAGAGACGTTTAGAGGTGTTCGTTATTTCTTGAACTGTGAATTCGTCGTCGGCTCTTTCGAGCGTTGCTACAACTTGCATAAAGACTTGTTGTCTGTCAGTTGCCCTATTCCACCGGGGTGCAAAAAAATCCAAATCAAGCTTGGCAGTAATTTCGTTCATTGGCACAGAGGGGGCTTCACCCACTATCATCCTACCAATCCAAGCATCAAAGACTTCGCGGCAAATGTATTGAACGAGAAAAGGATAACCTCGAGATTCAACAACAATTTTTGATATTGTAGTTTCCGCAAACTTAAGCGTGCTTTGGCTGATTTCCAAAGGGCGAAGAATTGCTTGCCGTGTTTCTTCGTCTGAAAGCCTGCCAAGCATTAGCGTATGGAACATTCTTTCCGTGTATGTTCGAGCCTCGTTCAAATTTGAAATCAGAGTAGGGAGTCCTGTGAGTACAAGAAGAAATTTGCATCGCAGATTTCGTTTTTGTAGGCTAGAAAATACGTCGACAACCAATGAAAGCGGAAACTGCCCCTTTTCTCTTTTGTCGGTCAAATTCTGCGCCTCGTCATAAGCGAACACAATTCCCTTGATGTCTGTCGTTGCGATGATTGCAGCAACGTGCTCGAGCACCGCTTTGAGTTTGTCAGAATCGAAACCGGGTGTGGAATTGTAGATGCTCCAAAGGTCATCGTATCGTAGAGGTCGGTTGCTGGGCTGATCAGAGGGTTGCGTAAAACCAAATTGCGGCTCGTCAATGCGATAGCTGACGATAGGTGCCAAGACTGTGGTGAGGTCAACAATGAGCCGTGTTGCTACATCCTTTTCTGAAACAGCTGCAGCCTCGTTCCAATCATTACCCGTCCAAAGCCAGTAGTTTTGGGATGCGAGTGGTTTGAATTCATCCAACAGAACCGTTTTTCCAACACCACGCAGTCCAGTAACAATGATGTTCTGGGAAATATCGGTTTGCTGCAAAGCCTTCACAAATTCGCTTTGTTCTGCTGAGCGGCCAGCAAGATAAAGAGGTTTAGTCCCAGCTCCTGGTCTAAACGGGTTGTGTGGAACACTGTGTGGGGCCGAATTCATCGTTATACCTATTTAGTTCTAGGGCTATATTTAGAACATAGACTAAATTTATAGTCATCAATGTCAAGGGCTAAATTCAGTAATTTTATGCATTCCAATCTCAGAAGCGCCTCACGCCGCCCCCCTCCCCCTCACCAACCGCGGCCGCCACACCCCCATTGTCAATTCGTTCTTTTTGCGTTTAGGCAAAACCCCTCGCAATCGCATCCAGCCCTTGGCATAATCTGACTCTTGTCCACACAAGCTGATCTTTTTGGAAACGCCCCCGCTCCTGCGCAAACCTATCAGGTGAACCCGCAGCACGTGCGCAATCGGTTCATTGATTTTCTGGCACAGATGCAAGCCGCTGAGACTTGGCCTTGGGATGAGGATTATCTCGACACACTGCGTGAGCGAACCTGGCCCTATCTCTACGCCAAGTTGCCGGATCAGGTCGAAGCTGCTGACTGGAAGGTCAAGCTGGACTTCGAGGCGGCAAGGCTGAATGCGGCTCAGGCCAAGGCTGCCTGATCAAGAGGTCCCACTTCGCCGCACTTGAGGTGAAAACCTCAGGCGGGCTTTTCGCCGAGTTCCACGAACTGCGCCAGCTGCTTCAGGGAATCCTGCCAGCCCAGATGGCACATTTCCTGTGGAATAATGTCCGGCACACCCGCCTGCGTGATCGTCATGTCGGTGCCACAGGACACCTTCCTCAAGATGACGGTCACGCGAATGTCAGACTTAAGATTGGGATCATCGAAGACATCGGTATAGTGAAGTTTCTCGTTTGGCACCAGCTCAAGATATTCTCCGCCGAAAGAATGGGAATGACCGGAATCAAATTCCGTGAACGACATCTTGAATGTGCCACCCACCTTTGGGTCCATGTGATGCACCGTGCAGGTGAAACCAGCGGGCGCCAACCATTTGCACGCGGCACCAGGGTCAAGGAATGCCTTGTAAACACGTGTTGGCGGTGCCTTCAGCACCCGGTGAAAATTGAGCGTATAGGGCATGGCCGAAACTCCTTATTTTGAATTGCTGACAAGTTGGAAATTGCCGCCTTGCGGATCAAATGCGGAAACGATCCATTGCCCGCCGGGAACCTCGTGCGGCCCCATGGCGATCTTTCCGCCCGCCTGGGTGATACGGTCGGCGGCTGCATTGATGCCCTCAACGTTGAAATAATAAAGCCACATGGGTGCGGGCAGGGGCTCCTGCCGTTTCATCATGCCGCCAATGTCCTGGCCCTCAATCTGGAACAGCATGTAGTCACCCATGGTCCCCATCGGCATGACCGTGCCCTTTGTCCAGCCAAACATCTGTGAATAAAAATTCCACGCCGCATCGAGATCGCCCACATGGGCTTCGTTCCAGCCAACAGCCCCCATCGCCGACGACGGCGGCATGGCCGAACCGTCTGCACGTGGTAACGGTGACATGATATTGAACATCGCACCCGTGGGATCAGCCACCACCGCCATGCGCGCGACATCCGGCACATCCCACGGTTCACGGTGGATCTTGCCGCCAAGCGTTTTCATTTTCGAAACGGCAACATCAACATCCGCAACATAAATGTAGCCAGACCAGAACGGCGGCGCGTCTTTCAATTGTTCGGGTTTCAGCATGATGCCTCCCATGCCCTTGCCACCCACCTCCGTCACCGCATAGTCTGGCATCTGAGCATTGAAGGTCCACCCCACCACCGCGCCGTAAAATCTTTTCGCGGCCTCCACGTCGGTTGTCATCAGGTCGTGCCAGATAAATGGATTCTGCATTTTGGTCATGGTCAGTCCTCCTTGGCGTAGTGAAACAACAATTCAACATAACGGCGCAGGTGGCGAATGGAGTCAGCTGCGAACGCGGCATCGTCCTTTGCCTTGGCAATGACAAAGGCGCCTTGAATCACGGCCTGCGTGTGCAAGGCCAGACTTTCAGCCGACCATGTGGCCCGTGGCGCGTGCCGGGCCTTGGCCGCGTGGATCATCCCGGCCACCGCGTCGGCGTGACTTGCAATACCCATGGCACAGGCGTCGCGAATGGCGGGGTTTGATACAAACTGTTCCTGCGCCATGGTGCCAAGCAAGCATGTGCTTTCGGGTAATGTCCGGCCTTCCAGAAGCTGTGCGCGAAAATCAATATAGCCGATCAACTGGTCCAGCGGGTCCTCAAAGCCGTGGTAGGGCGCTGAGGCAAAGACAGCGCTGGTAACGTCGGTCCAATACCGCGTGGAGATGACGGCCAGTTCTTCCTTGCTCTTGAAGTGGTGAAAAAAGGCGCCCTTGGTCACGCCCGAGTCGCGGCACACATCATCCACAGACGTTGCTTCAAATCCCTGTGTCCGGATCAGCTTCAAGGCGGAATTCAGCAATTTGGTCTTGGTGGCTCTGGGTTCGTAAAGCATGCCAGAACAATACCAACCAGTTGGTATGTTGTCAATGGGTTTGTTGTCGCCGCGTCAGATAAGGCCGCCAAACGCCCAGCACCACATTCGCCGTGGACACCGCCAGCAAGATCCAGATCGTCATCTTCTCCGCCCCCAACGACACCCCCAGCAACGCCGGATCAAACTGCCCCGCCATTGCCTTCACGCTGTCGGCCGCCTCGCGCTGCATCGGCCCCAGCACACCCACAAAGCCGCTTTCGAAAATCAATATGCCGCTGGCCGCCTTCACCCAGGCCCAGCCCGCATT
>CAXTLE010000298.1:0-4097 GCA_964244855.1 uncultured Aestuariivirga sp.
CCGACGGAGCGACCCCCACCCCGACCCTCCCCACAAGGGGGAGGGAGAAGAACAGCGCTTTTGATCACTTGAACATGTTAACCGGACAGCTGTGGGACAAGCCCGGTAATGACATACCTGCGAGAATGCCTCTTAAGTTAGCGCCTATGGGAGGCTTGCCTTTTTTTCGACGATGGATACCCGCTGGTTGCCCTGATTTCACAAGCTGGGTTTGCTGCTTTGATCGAATGCCTTGCTTTCTACCCATCGGCTGGGGCTAACGCCTTTGATGCGGAGAAATTCCCTGTTGAAATTTGACTTGGTGTTGAAGCCTGAGTCGAGCATGGCTGCTGTAACTGACTGGCCGTTTTCCAGTTTTCGGCAGGCCTCTTCAATGCGTTGGCGGTTGATGTAGCGGGAGACGTTTTCGTTCTTGCTGCGGTTGATAGCGGCTGAAAGCTGCTTTGCCGGCAAGACAAGTTTTCGCGCCAGCCGCGCCAAGGTCAGGTCCGGGTCAAGATAGGGTTTATGTTGCACCAGATATTGATCGAGTGCCGTGATGATCGCCTGATCACGTGATGCATCTTCTTCTGACAGTGTCTCAGTATCTTGTTCACGGTGGCTTTCAATAGCGTGAGACAGGCCCACTGCTCCAAGGCTAAAGAGCGACAATGACGAAACAATGCTCGGCAACCACAACACAACGGACTTCAAGCCAATCGCCATGCTGTAGGCAATCAAAACATCACAGACTGCGGATGCAATCAATGAGACGGCCAAAATGCGCCACGCCAGCAATGCTCTTGAGCCATTCTCCAAGCGGCTATGCAGCAAGCTGTCTTCGCCGCGCCACATGTGCCGCAACATCGCAATGCCATATGTTGTAAAAGAAAGCGGGATCAAAAGGTCCAGGGCATTCTGGTTGAAGAGGAGGAACAGGATTGCGAGAACAGGACCAGCCACGTGCCAGATCATCTTTGCAATGCGAATGTCACCGCCCGCAGCATTTACAAATGCAGCCCAGGCAACTGGAGGAATTGCCGTGGCCAATATGGCCTGCGCTGGCTGCACACCAGTAAAACCATAATACCGCACCAAAGCAAAGATGGCGGCTTGAGTTGCGCAAATTCCGATCAAGGCGAGAATGGTGACGTGAGTTTTGCGGCTGGACATGCGCTGGATGAGAAAGCCAAACAGCAGCAGCGAAATGATCATGGGGATTGGCAATACGGGCATGGGGACTCGTCCAAATTTTCCATGTTCTACGTCCTTAAACCTGATCTTGGCGACCTCAAACCGGATTGAGGACGCTTTCAGTTGGTTTTCATGGCTGAAGGGTCTGGTCACAACCTGAAAGGACCACTCCATGAAACGCCTGCTTCTCGCACTCGCCTTGCTTTTGCCGCTCGATATCGCAGTGGCCTCCGCTGATACGGGTGTCAACCTGTTCAGCATAACCGCTGCACATCATGGTCGCGACATCGATATGGCTATTTTCTATCCATCGGAAGGTGGCGTGTCGCGACCCTTTGGTGAAAACGCCGTGTTCTATGGTGTGCCTGTACATGACTATGCCAAGCTGGTGCCTGGCAAATATCCGGTCATTCTGTTGTCGCACGGCTGGGGCGGAAATTTCATGCGCATGGGCTGGCTCAGTGCAGGCCTTGTGGCAAAGGGCGCGATTGTTGTCGCGGTCAATCATCCGAACAGCACCACGGGGGATACCGACAACAAAAATGCTCTCAACCACTGGACACGTGCACAAGATTTATCGGCAGCATTGGACGCAGTGTTGAAGGACCCGCAGTTTTCGGCAAGTATTGATATGTCGCGCATTTATGCTGCGGGTTTTTCCTATGGCGGTTGGACGGCACTTTCGCTTGGGGGTTTGACTGGTGAACGTGATGGACTCGATCAATTCTGCCATGACGGCACCAAGATATCCTCACATTGCACGGACATATTGAAAGCTGGCATCACCATTTCGGAACTTGACGGCGTGAAGTGGCACGCGTCCTATAAGGACACGCGCATCGCAGCTGTCGCAGCGATCGACCCTGCGTTGACGATGGGTTTGACAAAGGCGGATGTGACCAAGCTGGATGTTCCGGTTCTGCTGATTGGGCTGGGCGAAGGCAAGAGCCGCCTGCCCGCAACAGACACCAGTTCCACCGGGAGCAATTTTGAAAACCTGTTTCCAGCGGCAAAAGTTGAACACATCGTACCAGCCACGCACTTCACCGCACTTGGTTTGTGCAAGCCTGAAGGTGCTGCGATTTTGGCAGACGAGAAAGATGATCCGGTGTGTACTGATCCGGTGGGGACTGGTCGGAAAGCTGTGATGAAGCGTGTTATCGACCTGATGGCGAAGCATTTTGGACTGGAGTGACGGCCTGCTGTCGGGCCTTTGGCGTTTGGTTGGCGGGGTGGTGTCGTGGTAGTAAAGCATTGCATTGCGTAGTTTCCTCGCCGTCAACACAAACGGAATATCACATGCTTGTACAAAAACTCAGATTGCAACACGGCTGGTCGCAGGAACAATTGGCTGAACTTTCGGGCGTAAGCGTGCGCACCATTCAGCGCATTGAACAGGGCAAACCTGCTTCTGCGGAAAGCCTGAAAAATCTCGGCGCTGTTCTGGATGTGCCGTTCCATGATTTAAAGGAAACGACCATGAACAATACTTTCGCCAATGCCACCGTCAGCCATGAAGAAACCTTGGCCTTTGCCAAGGTGCGCAAGTTGCGCGGCTTCTATTTTCACGTCGTGCAATATGCCGTCTTCATTCCGGTGCTTGCAGGCATCAACTATTTCGGCGGTTCCGACTACCCTTGGGCCATTTGGCCTGCGCTGGGTTGGGGCATAGGTCTGCTGTTCCACGGGTTGTTGGTGCACGAGAGTATTCCCTTCTTGGGTGCAGAATGGGAAAGGCGCCAGGTGGAAAAACATCTGGGCCGGAAGATTTGAAGGGCGGGCGGGGAGTTGCAGATGGTTCGCAAGGGACCTCATCAGCCCTTCGGGCAGCTTCTCCAGAGGAGAAGCGACTGTTCTGTTCACCTCCCCCGTAGATCAAACATTGAGGGAGGTCTTACACCACGTCGCTTCTCCTTTGGAGAAGCTGCCCGAAGGGCTGATGAGGTCCCTCCGGTGCGATATGCGATAGTCCGGTTTGGTTATTCCGCCGCTTCGACTTCGTCGTCTTCTAGTGGTGGTCTTGCTGCCATTTCTTTTTTGATTTCTTCGGCTACCAGGAAGCTCAATTCCAGCGCTTGCGTTGCGTTGAGGCGCGGGTCGCAGAAGGTGTGGTAGCGGTCGTTGAGGTCTTCGTCACGGAGGGCTCGAAGGCCGCCGGTGCATTCGGTTACATCCTTGCCTGTCATTTCGACGTGGATGCCGCCGGCGTGGGTGCCTTCGGCGCGGTGGATGGCCATGAAGCGGCGCACTTCCGAGAGGATGGCGTCGAAGGGTCTTGTCTTGTAGCCGGACGTGCTCTTGATGGTGTTGCCGTGCATGGGGTCTGATGACCAGACGACCACCCTGCCCTCGCGCTTTACGGCGCGGATCAGGTCTGGCAGGTGCTTCTCCACCTTGTCGTGGCCGAAGCGGGCGATGAGGGTGAGGCGGCCCGGTTCGTTTTCGGGGTTGAGGAGATCAATGAGTTTGATCAATTCATCGGGCTTTAACGACGGGCCGCATTTCAGGCCGATCGGGTTTTTCACACCGCGACAGAACTCGACATGGGCGTGGTCGGGCTGGCGGGTGCGGTCGCCGATCCACAGCATGTGGCCCGATGTTGCGTACCAATCGCCCGAGGTTGAATCGATGCGGGTGAGCGCCTGCTCATAGCCGAGCAAGAGCGCTTCATGGCTGGTGAAGAAATCGGTTTGCCGCAGTTGCGGTGCGGTTTCGGCGGTGATGCCGATGGCTTTCATGAAGCCCAGGGTTTCGGTGATCCGGTCTGCCAGGTCCTGGTATTGTTCGAAGGCGGGGGAGTCGCTGAGGAAGCCCAGCGTCCAGCGGTGGACGTTTTCGAGGTTGGCATAACCGCCCTGGGCGAAGGCGCGCAGCAGGTTCATGGTGGCGGCAGATTGGCGATAGGCCATGATCTGGCGTTCAGG
>CAXTLE010000299.1:0-4096 GCA_964244855.1 uncultured Aestuariivirga sp.
ATTCGACATCGCCACCGACAAATCAACAATCGTGCCAAAACCACGGGCGTCGATGAGCGAGTCGGCAAGCCAAGGCGAAAGACCGGATTCGCCGCGGAAATGAGTATCAGTATTGTTCACCTCAAACAGAGCATCATAAAGATTTCCAGTTACGCCTGAAGCCCATGCAAAGCTCCCCTTGTCCAGAAGCCGGGTTCCTTGTGGTGTAATGCTATCAATCGCTATGCCAGTCACATTTAGGGAAACGATGCCAAGTTCATCCAAGGACTTGAGCTCGCCTTCGTCTGTAACGCCATTCTGGTTTTTGTCTTGCCATATTCGCAGTTCGGACCAAATCGCATCGGCAACAGTAATCTTGCCGTCATGGTCTGAGTCATAGGTGGCGAGCTCCTGCAAGCCCGTCCTTCCAGCCCCGCCAAACATTTCCGAGATTTCGTCAATAAGACCGTTTCCATTGTCGTCGTGGACCAAGAAGCCGTCATCGGGGGCAAGCCATCCAGTTTTCTCTGAAAAGAGATCGCTGTCGACGTCGAACCAAAGTCCATCACCATTTGCAACTTCATCCATGGCAACAGTCTCAATGCCGTCGCCATCCAAATCGAGGATCAATGGATCAATGCCGGCCGCCCAAAGAAACTCCTTTGCAAATTTCAAACTGAATCCGGCAAGTGCAAATGTATCATCAATCAGGGCCAGCATTCGCCCGTCAAGACCTGCTATCGGAGGCAAGAGTGCCAGTGCAGCGAGATAGGGATTGGCCTTCTTGAACAACATGCCAAGGTCACCAACATAACCTACAGTCTCAGCAGCCAAAACAGCAGCGCCCCAATAGGTCGAATAGCCATGGTAGTTTTTGACTCGCATAGCGCCATCAATAGAAAGACCATCGCCTGTCTTCTTAGGCAACGACGGGCCGGACGAAATCGCTTTCCAAAGACCGTCAAACATGTTGCAGACGAAAAGGTCTCCGTCGAGGAAGATGTAGTTGATGAATGGAAAGAAGTTATCAAAGTAAAGCTTGCTGTCAGAAAGTCCCAGTCCGCTGCTGGCACCAAAGAAACCCGTTAGTCCCTTGACTATCAACGGAAGGTCATTGTTGCCACCCACGAGCGGTATACCGAAGAATTTCAGTACATCATTTGGTCGGGCATCCATGATAGTGGTACCCGGCCACCACCAGAAGTTATCTGAGTTGGCTCTACTGTTGAGGTCAGTACCGTCTAAGCTTTGGCCGTCGATTGTGTCGCCGTAGAGCTTGGCTCCGGGCGTTTTTACGAAGAGCCAATCCCGACCGTTGCCACCAAGGAAGGTGCCGCCCTGGCCGTCGCGTGACAGAATGTAATCATTGCCTATGCCGCCGTCGGCAAAAATTCCGTGTGACTTGTAGATCAGCAACTGGTCACTGCCACCCTCTCCCCTGACTTCACCATAACCGTCATGATGAATTTCGTCATTACCACCGCCACCTTTGATGATACCGCCGTTCGAACCAAAAAACAGTTCGCTGTCGTCAGTTCCAAAAACTCGGGCAGGCTTGGTTACGTCCAAATCATCGACCAAATAAAGCTTGTCAAATGGTTTGATATCTTTTGGCACATCCTTGCCGACTCCGTAGGATGACAAAACCGAGTCCGCCAAGTTTTCAGAGATCACTTTGAATTCGTCTGAACCCAATTGAATGTAGTCCGCAACGTCGTGGCCAATCTTTCCAAAAAGTTCAATTGCTTGATGCCAAGCGCCAGCTACCGTTACTCCCGCCCATCCCGCAGCTACAAAGGTCCCAAACACTTTGTTGATTTTGTAAGCAAACAGAGTACTCGTTGTGGCTATTACCGTAAAGCCGACGAACTGCGCACCAAACTTGACAGCAGCGATTGCTAGGTCGGTGAAGTCTCCATCTGCTGCCTTCTTTAAGGCGTCATAACACTGATTGATTGCAAAGATGCCTAGAACACCAATACCTTGTGGCGTGGTTACCGCCTTGGTCACTTCTGAAATAGATTTTACCAGCGACTCTTGAAGTGTAGGGCCAAACGCTGGAATCTCAAACTTCAGCAGGTCGCCCAGACCTTTCAGTTTGTAGAGAAAGAACTCCATGACATCAGCCACAAGCTTGGTGTCAATAGAACCATCCTCATTTGCAAGGTATTTGGCAAAGGCCTCCTTGAATTCAATTGGATTGGTGAAAGCACCTTTCACTTTCTCAAATGTGAGATATGCTGCCATCTCAAAAGCAGCGTTTCTGTCAGCAGCAACAGCCGCTTTAAATTGTGTAACAAGTTCAGCCTTCACATCGGGTGTAAACGCGTCAGGCGTAATTTCGAGGAAGTCCTTGAAATGTTGTATGCGGGCGGCACTATCGCCCTTTACATCTGCAAAATCGCCAGTGGTTTTATGCTCCCAATAGGCTTCGAGTTCAGTTTTGATTTCGGAATTTCCACTTTCACCAATACCCTGAAAGTCTGAAATTGGCCTCACAAGAGCATCGAGTTTGGGTTTGAGGGAATCGTAGCTATCCATTGACCCCGCGCCATCAATTTGCCCAGCAGTCAGTTTCTCGATAGCCCTATCAACGTCTATTTCAGCAAGACGGCGTTGGTAGTCGGTAAGAAGACCATCTTTGTAGGCGTCAAGAATTGCATCCAGATATTCTGTATGAAGAGTACGCTTGCCTGCTTGGTTGCTGACCTTGCCTTCGTGTCGCTCCGTGCTGATGTGCTGGTCCCAGAATAGTTGTTTGATTTCCTTTGGAAGGGATCGCAAAAACTCGACAGTATTAACATCGCTGAACGCAAACCAGCGATTGCCCATGGCATCTTGTGGCAACTCGGTTTTTGTGACTGTTAACAGGTCTGGCTTGTTGTAAAGATCACGGGCCGTGTTGTGGTCGGACTCGCCACGTGAAAGATCAGGAGTTGCGTCAGCCATTTTCTTTCTCCGGGCCTGTTTCGATGAGTTTGCATTGTTTCAAGTTAAGCAATGGGCCATGGCCAGCCGCAATCAAGGCATTGCCAAGTGGAGCACTGAAAAAGATGACCTCTCGCATAAGGGGGTCAACCCAAATTTCCGGGCCCATTAAAACATCAGCGTTCAGGACGATATCATTGTCTTGCGTGTGTGGATGGGCAAAATATCTTTCTGAACCCCTCATCTTATTGGTTTTTGGGGACTTTTCGGGCAGATAGCCCGTTTTTGCATTTCCAAAATTCACAGAAAACCAAGGCCCACCTGGAAGGGGCGTCTTGTGATCATAATCAACTAGCTCAATGGGATAGAAGTTTGCTTGGCCCAAGTCGAAACGGGTAAAAATATCTTTCAGTTGTTTCGATATGACGGGAGAATAGCCATACACAATATGCGGCAGGTTCGCATAAGTCCTGCGCACCTCCTCTATATAATCGTCTTCATCTGTTGGTTCGGTTTTTCGACCGAACATACGTTTTGGAAATCCTTCTCTAGGCAATGGCTCGCCACGCCAATTGCGATTATCAAAGGCTGGCTTTTTGGTTTCGTCAGGCTTTTCGATGTCGAATCTGCCAAATAGCTCGGCATGAAGATAATCAAAAGCGTAGACGGTGTTTTGCTCAGTCATTTACGAACTCCGCGTTGAAGCAGGATATCCGCTTGCTGCTCTCTGATTCCTCGATAACTCATGCCGCATCTCGCTCCAGAAAGGCTGAATTGTTGTTTGCAGCTGCCGTCGACAATCTAGACATGGCTTCGAACAGGGGGGCGAGTTCGCGGTCTTGTGTGGGTGTGTATTTGTCCAGCGTCACGTCATAGTGAATGCCCGCCGCGAAGTCCTTCAATCCCCCCTGCATGGCCATGCGCACCGCGAAGGCTCTGGACACCACAAGGTATTCCTCCATGATGTGGCCGATGAAATCTATCATCACGCTGATGCCGGATTTATAGTCCTCCGTGGCCAGGCCCAGGCTGATATTGCCTGACTGATTGACAGCATAGTGCAACTGCCCCGTCACATTGTCATAAGTCGCTGACAACATCTCCTGTGGGAAGTCCACGCCGCCCAAGCTTGTTGCAAAATGGAACTGCCCCGGTGTCAGCAGTTCGACGCGCAGGTGGCTGTCATCCG
>CAXTLE010000300.1:0-4090 GCA_964244855.1 uncultured Aestuariivirga sp.
TTTCCAGCAACGCTTTCTGGTTTATGACCGCGAAGGTGATGCTTGCACCACAGCAAACTGCACCAGCACCATTCAACGCATCGTCCAGTCCGGCCGATCCACCTTCTATTGCCCCACCTGCCAGAGGTAAGCGACCATGAGCTTCGAAACCATTTCAATTGAAACCAAAAATGCAGTCGGCATCATAACCTTCAATCGCCCCAAGGCTTTGAATGCCTTGAATGCGCAATTGATCGGCGAAATGAACACGGCACTTGATGGCTTCGACGCCGATGACAGCATCCGCTGCATTGTCGTTACGGGTAGCGAAAAAGCCTTTGCCGCAGGTGCGGATATTCGCGAGATGAAAGATCTCACCAAAGCAGAGGCCATGCGTTCCGATTTTCTGAAAAGCTGGGATCACATCAACCTCATTCAGAAACCTGTTATCGCTGCCGTATCTGGTTACTGTCTGGGCGGCGGGTTTGAATTCGCACTTGCGGCAGATTTTATCATCGCAGCCGACACCGCCAAATTTGCACTGCCGGAAATCACGCTTGCGATATTTCCCGGTGTCGGTGCCACACAGCGTTTGACCAAGTTGATCGGCAAATCCAAAGCCATGGAAATGGTGCTGACAGGCCGCATGATGGATGCGGACGAAGCCGAACGCTTGGGCGTCGTGGCGCGGCTTGTTCCAGCAGATCAACTGATGATCGATGCCATCGCAACTGCTGAAAAGATCGCAAGCTTTTCAGGCCCCGCCGTCGTCTCAGCAAAACGCGCCGTCAACGAAGCGTTGGAGTTATCCCTCGCCGACGGCCTGAAACGCGAACGCGCCATGTTCTACAACCGCTTCGACAGCGCCGATCAAAAAGAAGGCATGGTCGCATTTCTGGAAAAGCGGAAGGCAGTATTCACCCATCGATAGCGGGTGCGTGCTTCGAAGCTCGCAAGGGCTCGCACCTCAGCATGAGGGAGATTTGCGCTTGGTGTTTATAGGTTTCCCTCATGCTGAGGTGCATCGCCCTCTTGCGATGCCTCGAAGCACGCGCCAATCTCAAATCAATCCCTGCGCCTTGGCAAACACCGCAAGGTTCACCTCAGGCCGCGCCCCCATATGTGAAATCACTTCCGACGCAGCCAGACTGCCAAGCCGCGCACACTGCGCCAGTGGCATGCCATTGGTGTGCCCAAACAAAAATCCAGCCGCATAAAGATCGCCAGCTCCCGTCACATCAACAACCGATTTTACGGGATGCGCCGGAACCTCAATCGTCTCCTGCCCCTTCACAATCACTGAACCTTTTTCCGAACGCGTCACCACCACAATCGGGCAGTCTTTACGCGCCGCGTCAATGGCGCCCGAAAAACTCTGGGTTTTATACATCGCCTTGACTTCGGTTTCATTGGCAAACACGATGTTGATTGAGTTACGGATCAGATCAAGAAAATCATCGCGGTGCCGTTCCACACAAAATGAATCAGACAACGTGATAGACGTCAACTTGCCTGCCGCTTGGGATATTTTGGCCGCCAGCCGAAATGCCGCCATGGCCGCAGGCTTGTCGTAGAGATAGCCTTCCATGTAAGTTACCGAAGCAGCTTTGACAACGTCTGCATCCACATCGCGTTCGTCCAGATTAACGCAAGCGCCGAGATACGTATTCATCGTCCGCTCACCATCAGGCGTCACCAGAATGAACGAACGCGCCGTCGCCGGACCTTGAAGCGAATTCGGTGTCTCGAACTTCACACCCTGCGCCCGCATGTCATGGCGGTAGATCCCACCGAGCTGATCATCACGCACCTTGCCGAAATAGGCAGCCTTGCCGCCGAAGGACGCCACACCCGCCGCCGTGTTGCCAGCCGAGCCGCCGGAGATTTCCGTGGCGGGCCCCATATGCGAATACAGGCTTTCCGCCCGCTCCTCATCAATCAGGTTCATAGAACCCTTGACCAGCGCTTCACGGGCAATGAACGCTTCATCCACTTTGGCAATCACATCGACAATGGCATTGCCAATGGTCAGCACATCAATCCGGTCAGTCACAGTCTTCGTCCTCGTTACGGGGGCGAGGTAGCGGAGATGGCTTGCAGAAACAAGTGCGAATGCCTAGCTATGCCGCCATGATCACCGCCGCCTTCAAAGCCCTGACCGACGTTCTCTCCCCCGAATTCCGCACCGTGCTGTGGAAGGCCATTGGCTTGTCGCTGTTGTTGTTCTTAGGTTTGCTCGTGGCTATCGAGGCCGCGTTCTGGTTCCTGACCTTCTTTCCCTGGCCATGGGTCGAAACCTTGGCCGCCATTGGCGCGGGCCTGGGCTTGCTGGTTCTATTCTTTTTCCTGATGGCACCCGTCACCGCGTTGTTTGCCGGGTTTTATCTGGACGATGTTTCGGCAAAAGTTGAAAACAGGCACTACGCCAAAGATATGCCCGGCAAACCATTGCCCACAGTAAAGGCCCTGATTGTGGGCCTTCAATTTGGTCTTCTGGTTTTGGCCGTCAACATTCTGGCCCTGCCGCTGGTTTTCACAGGCGTCGGCGCGATCATCCTCATCGTCATCAACGCCTATCTGTTGTCGCGCGAATATTTCGAAATGGCGGCCATGCGGCATCTGGATAAGCAGGATGCGAAAGATCTGCGTCAGCAAAACGGCTTTCAGATTTTTATCGCAGGACTATTGCCAGCCGTCATGGCGCTGGTGCCTTTTGTCAATTTGCTCGTGCCGATTTTTGCAACGTCTTATTTCGTGCATCTGTTCAAACAGGTGCAGAAGTCTTCGGTTTGAACGGACACAAATCCGCAATCGGGCAGCGCCAGCATTCAGGTTTGCGGGCCTTGCAAATGTAGCGGCCATGTAAAATCAGCCAGTGGTGGGCATGGCGCAGATAGGCTTTCGGCACCGACTTCAACAGTTTTTCTTCGACCTCAATTGGCGTGTCACCCGGCGCGAGCTTCAAGCGGTTGCCCAGCCTGAACAAATGCGTATCAACGGCAATGGTGGACTCGCCAAACACAGTGTTCAAAACCACATTCGCCGTTTTGCGCCCAACTCCGGGTAAGGCCTCCAATGCCTCCCGCGAATGCGGAAGCACACCTCCATGCAAATCCAGGAGCTGCTGCGACAAGGCCACCACATTCTTGGCCTTGGCCCTGAACAACCCGATGGTCTTGATCAAATCCCGCACCCGTTCCTCCCCCAAAGCCACCATGGCTGTGGGGGTGGGAGCAACAGCAAACAGCCCACGCGTCGCCTTGTTCACACCCTCGTCCGTCGCTTGTGCTGACAGCACCACCGCCACCAGGAACGTAAAATCATTAACCGACTCAAGCTCGCCCTTGGGCTCGGGGTTCGCCGCGTGAAAGCGCCGGAATATTTCCTCAATCACGCCTTGCGGCAATCTGCGCACCATCAGCTTTCGTATCCTGCTTGAAATTCAAATCAACAGCCATAATCATCAGAGCATGGACGAAAGCAAGCCAAACCCCCAGTGGAGCGTCACCCTCACCCCGCACCGTTCCCTGACCAGAGAGGGCTTTGTGGCGTTGATGGCCATTCTGGTCTTCATCAATCTGGTGGGAGGCCTGTTCTTTCTGGTCGCAGGCGCCTGGCCCATCACAGGCTTCATGGGGCTGGATGTGCTGCTGGTCTGGTGGGCCTTCCGCAAAAACTACGCCGATGCCAAACGTGCAGAACGCATCATAGTGGCAGGAGATCAAGTCACCCTGCACCGGTTGTCAGCAAAAGGCCAAAGCGAGGCGCTGGAATTCAACCGTCGTTGGTTGCGCGTGGAATTGGAATTTGACGAAGCCCGGGAAATTGTTGGCCGCTTGCTGTTGTCCTATCGCGGGGCTTTGACGGAGGTTGGTTCCTTCCTCGGCGCTGATGAACGGAAATCTCTATCCAAGGCACTGCGGCAGGCGCTGGCCTGAGCGCACCGCGCATCCTTCGAGGCTCGCAAGAACTTGCACCTCAGGATGAGGAGGAGTTTTGGGGGCAACCAGAAACCCCTCACCCTGAGGCGCATCGTCCTCTTGCGAAGCCTCGAAGGGTGCGCCGCCAATACCTTACGTAAATCGGGTGGCCAGCATCGTCCAACTGCCCT
>CAXTLE010000301.1:0-4080 GCA_964244855.1 uncultured Aestuariivirga sp.
CGACGGCTGCATGTATCACATTTGGTCGCCCAAATGCCAAATCCATTTCATCACTGCGAAAAGAATTTGCAATGACGGTTTTGTTGCCTGCCAGACGGTCCAACTTGGACACGCCGTCTTCCCCCGCACCCTCAGTATGCAGCAAAACCCGAATACCGCCCTTGCGAACGGCTTCCTCAACCTTGGTAAACCCTTGAACCGCTGTCCCGGCCTTGCGCGCCAGCGACACCTGGTTCACCGCCTGCTTCCTGAGCAAATTGCCAACCATATCTGGCAATTCATCAGGCACTTTACAATCTTCCTCAAAGCCGCGGGGAAATGCCTGCCGTTTGATGGCATCACCCAAAACCTTGCGCGAACAGGTCACCCACACTCCGCGCCCCGGCAATTTCGCCTGAAGATCCGGCACTACCCCGCCATCAGGCGCCCTCGCAAAGCGCACCAGTGCATCCTCATCCGCTTCCTCGCGGGTGACGATGCACATGCGTTGCCGCAGCTTGGGTGTGGCTAAAGCGTCGCTCAGGCGTCGGCCTCCGCTTCAGCTTCAGCAACCGAAGCTGGTACTTCAATCCAGCCCAATTGCACACGCGCCTGCATGATCATGGCCTCAGCATCCGCCGCCGTCACATCAAGGCCTGCAAAGGTCCCTTTGTGCTTGATAGTTTCACCGTTTTTGCGCTCATTCCAACCCGTCAGGTCATCGGTTGCCAAATCAGCGAAGTCTTCGAGGGACTTGACGCCTGCTTCACCCAGGGCCACCAGCATTTGCGGAGTCAAACCGCCAAAGTTGGCCAAATCATCTTGCACGCCCAATTCCATGCGCTTGCTCTCCCATTCTGCTGTTTGCTTTTCGAGGAAGGCCGTCGCGCGGGATTGCAATTCCTGCGCTGTGGCTTCGTCCAATCCGTCAATCGCCGCGATTTCATCGGCATCTATCGACACCAGCTCTTCAACAGCACTAAAACCTTCAGACGCCAGAAGCTGGGCCAAGGTTTCATCCACATCAAGCGCATCGACGAATGTCTTGGTGCGGGATGCAAATTCTTTTTGACGGCGCTCGGATTCTTCCGCCTCAGTCATGATGTCGATATCCCAGCCCGTGAGTTGCGACGCCAGACGCACGTTTTGACCGCGGCGGCCAATGGCGAGTGACAGCTGATCATCCGGCACCACAACCTCGATGCGTTCAACCTCCTCGTCGAGCACCACTTTGGCCACTTCGGCTGGGGCCAATGCATTCACCACGAAGGTCGCAACATCTGGCGACCACTGGATAATGTCAATCTTTTCACCCTGCAACTCGTTGACCACAGCCTGAACACGCGAACCGCGCATACCCACGCAAGCGCCGACGGGATCAATTGAACCATCCTTCGAGCGCACACCGATCTTGGCACGTGAACCGGGATCACGGGCGACGGACACCACTTCCACCACGCCATCATAGATTTCCGGCACTTCCTGGCCAAACAGCTTGGCCATGAATTGAGGATGTGTACGCGACAGGAAAATCTGCGGCCCTCGCTGTTCGCGGCGCACGTCATAGACATAGGCGCGGATGCGGTCACCAGGGCGGAAGGTTTCGCGCGGCAGCGCTTCATCACGCCGCACAATGCCTTCGCCCTTGCCGAGATCGACGATAACGTTGCCATATTCGGCGCGCTTCACGGTGCCGTTGACGATTTCGCCAATACGATCCTTGTATTCATCATACATCCGGTCACGTTCAGCATCGCGCACCTTTTGCACGATCACTTGCTTGGCCGATTGCGCGGCAATGCGGCCAAATTCGATGGGTGGCAGAGGTTCAGCAATATAGTCGCCAACCTGTGCTGCCGGATTTTTCTTCGACGCTTCTTTCAGCGAAATCTGTGTTGCATCATTTTCGACGTCCTCCACAACCATCAGCAAACGGTTGAGGCGGGTTTCACCTGTTTTCGGATCAATCTCGGCGCGGATTTCATTCTCAACGCCATAGCGCGCTTTTGCGGCGCGCGTGATGGCGTCTTCCATGGCTTCAAGCACCACCGCTTTGTCAATGGACTTTTCACGCGCCACGGCCTCTGCGATTTGCAGAAGTTCAAGCCTGTTGGCACTGACTGCAGTATTAGCCATTATCGATTTCCTCTTCGGCTTTGGTAATTTGGTCTTCGTCAATTTCAGCGCCGTCGCCATAGCCTGTGGCTGGCAATTTTGCCCGGGCCGACGCAATCAATTCATCGGTCAAAACCAGCGCTGCATCATGGATATCGGCAAACGGCAAACCGATGAGCAACTTGTCTTTGCCGCCTTCGGGATTGTCGATGTAAATCCGCACTTCGCCCTCGGCATAGCCTTCAAGCTCACCCTTGAAACGCTTGCGGCCCGCAAGTGGCACAGCCATCTCAATCTTGGCCTCATGGCCTTGCCAATTCTCAAAATCCATCGCACGCACCAGCGGGCGGTCAATACCGGGCGATGACACTTCAAGCTGATACTTCGCCGAAATAATATCGGCCACATCAAGCATGGGAGAAAAAGCCTTGGAAAACGTTTCACAATCATCAATCGTAAACGTGCCATCAGGCCGCTCCGCCATGATCTGCAGGGTCGAGCCAAACATGCGCACCCGCACCAGCCTGAAGCCCATGCTCTCCAGCACAGGCTCAGCCAATGTCGCCACCCGAAGGGCAGGCCCGGTTTCACGCGTAAGGCGCAGTTCAGTCATCGTCCATCCGAATACAAAAAAAGCGGGCCCCTCTCGGGACCCACTCCAAATCGATTGCTCGTTTTTGAGTGAATTCTAAAGCGACGCTATAGAGGTTTTGGGATTTTGGCACAAGGGGCAAGATTTCCCTTGACAAAGTTCCTGTTATGTTCTATTTAGTCCTGAGAAAGGAAGGAAAAGCGATGGTGATAGTGTTCACGGTTTTGGTGATGATACTGGGTTTGCTGATGGTGAGGCCCGCCAAAAGCTTGCCTTTTCATGTCTTGGGTGCTGGAAAGACCACGCAGCGCCCGAAGTCCAAATCAGATACATGGGCCAAAGCAATGAGCGCGCGCTTCAAGTCTTCGCTCCCTATGCACTTGCTAATCCACCAACCGGATGCGGTTAACATTACAGGCAAATGGTTGCTTCTTGGGTGTATTGCTTCACGCGATCGTGAAATATATCGCCGTGTTCTTGCTCGGACTCCCGCAAGCTTTTCGAGTTCCTCTGGGGCTGCAATTGCCATCATGTCCACAATCTGCGCGAAAATTTCAGGCAAACTCCAAGCAGAAACACGAACACCCAAAAATGAGGCTGCGTACTTCTTGGGGATTGACTCATCCAACACTACCTTCTGCATTGGCTCTTTAGAAAGCATCTCAGGCTGTACCGTTGGGACAGCTGACTGCAACGCTGCCAAAACGCTTGGATCAAAGCCACAGTGCATTTTCAACAAGGCATCAATAAATGATGTCGGCAACGAAACAACAACTGCCTCGGTTGCAAGATTCATTGTCATGATCCGTCCCTTTCCATTTTCTGCCCAGTTCTGATCAACTTTCGTTCGACGTGATAAAGGGTAATGAGCACATCACCTTGGACAATTACTTTTGTACCTCGTAGCCGTTCAAGCTGTTGAATTTCGCGCTTTCGTTTTTCGATCTCGCGCGCA
Source organism: uncultured Aestuariivirga sp. (assembly GCA_964244855.1). Taxonomy (GTDB): domain Bacteria; phylum Pseudomonadota; class Alphaproteobacteria; order Rhizobiales; family Aestuariivirgaceae; genus Aestuariivirga. The sequence goes on from CAXTLE010000301.1 coordinate 3,642, forward strand.
GCGTCGTGATCAGTCATGAGAAACGCATCTTCGCCAACGCGTGTCGCGATACTGAGCACAAGATCAACGTCAGCTTTACGAAAACCACGTTGACGCATTCGCACGTCAGCATGCTTTGTCATATGAAGATCAAGCATTTCTCTGTCCCTCTTCTACATTTTCCAACGACGATAGATCGAGCGACTTGATCAAGGATTCGCGCTCCGCCTTTCTCGCGTAAAGTTCTTCTTCCGGGATGCGGGAGATTATCCATTCAACGCGCTCCTTCGTTTTTTCATCGCCCAAAAGGCTCTCAGGGATGTTTTTCAGCCTAACGTGGCCTCGCAAGAGTGCGTATTCAGCGTCAGAGTCGCCATTTGCAATCTGTTCGATAAGTTCCGCGCCGATCCTGTAGTTCGGCAGGCCCTCTTTGGTCTTCCAACCAAAATCATGGTCAAAA
>CAXTLE010000302.1:0-4054 GCA_964244855.1 uncultured Aestuariivirga sp.
TGAGAACACATTGCGTATCGGCAAGCTGCTGGGGTGTTTTGGGTGCGTCGTTGCGTTTTAGAAAGTCGGGTGAGGCACAGCAGACGAATTGATAGGTGCCAACGCGTTTAGCGATCATCGATGAGGAGGGTAGTTCCCCGATCCGCACTGCAAGATCAAAACCGCCTGCAATCAAATCAACATTCCTGTCACTCAAGTTCAATTCAATGGCAACGGCGGGATGCTGTGCCGACATTTTTGCGATGATGCGAGCGAGATGTTTGATTCCCAGCGTCGTAGGGCCGCTCACGCGAATGCGGCCCATTAGTTCCAACACCTCTGGTCGGGTGAGCTCACCGAGTTCTTCAACCGATTCGATGCTTGCGATGGCGCGTTCGAGAAAGGCAGCGCCCGTTACCGTCAGGCGCAGGGACCGTGTGGTGCGCTCAATCAGTTTGGCATTGTAGCGCTCCTCCAAAGCCTGGATGCGCCGCCCCACCATGGCTGGCGACAATGACAGCCTGCGGGCAGCAGTCGCAAAACTGCCGGACTGAGCCACGGCGATGAAGGTTTTGAAATCTGAAATGTCGGCCATTCGATACTAATATGCAATTATATTTCGCAGATCAATGCAATTATCGAATGAATACGGTTGAGCTATGTGATGGAAATCGAAACTCCAACACAGGAACTCAACCATGAAAATCGCAATTATCGGCCTCGGCAATATGGGCAAGGGCTTGGCTTCACGCCTTGCTGGAAAAGCTGATCTTACATTGGCAGCGCGTGATGAAGCTGTTGCTTCAACATTTGCTGCAAGCTTGGCCAAGACCAAGTCGGCCAGCGTTTCTGCAGCAGTCAAAGCCGCAGACATTATCATTCTTGCCACGTCTTACGCAGCGGCACTCGAAGCCGCAGCCTCGCCTGACCTGAAGGGCAAGATCGTGGTTGATATGAGCAACCCTGTGAAGCCAGACTTCTCTGGCTTGTCACTTGGCCACACAACATCAGCCGCTGAAGAAATTCAGGGCATCGCCAAGGGCGCAAAGGTTGTTAAAGCCTTCAATACCATTTTCGCCAGCCTCTTTTCAACACCTGCCAAGTCTACGGCCCAAGTTCCAGTTTTCCTTGCCGGTAACGATGAAGCTGCCGTTAACGCTGTTGCAGAGTTGGTGACCAGTGCTGGCTTTGCCGTTGAAAAAACTGGTGGTCTTGATGCCGCACGCCTGCTTGAGCCTGTGGGCATGCTCAATATTCGTTTTGGCTACGGCTTGGGCCGCGGCACCGCCATTGCGCCAAACTGGATCAAAGTTACTGCCTAATCACATTTCAATTCAAGAAAAAGGATAACACTATGAAACTTCGTTTCGGACTTCTCGCTGCTTGCGCATTTTTTTCAGGCGCAGCCAATGCTGGTGACCTCCATGTGTTTACGTCGGATGCCGCAGGCTTCAACACTCACTCAACTTGGTATGATGACGGCAAGGAAGTGACCGTTGTGGATGCCCAGTTCACAACTCAAGCTGCTGAAGCTTTGATTGCTGATATTCACAAGAATACGAAATCACCCATTACGCGCATCATCGTGTCGCATCCAAACTCTGACAAGTTTAACGGCCTCTCTGTGTTCAACTCGGAAGGTGCTGAAAGCATTGCTTCGGCCAAAACCGCAGCTGATATGCCTGGTGCCGATGCTTACAAGCGTTACTTCTGGATCAATATTGCCAAGGCGTTCACTGAAGCGACCTATCCAAAATTGGAAGCCATCAAGACAACCTACACAGGCAAACAAGTCATTACGCTGAAATCTGGCGAAACCATTTCGCTGTTTGAATTGGCGCAACCCGGCATTTCAAGCAACCAGACGGTTGTGCGCATTGATCAATCCGGTGATTTGATTGTGGGTGATCTTGTTCATTCCAATAACCATGCCTGGCTTGAAGGTGGCATTGTTGATGGCAAGCCTGTTCCAACCATTGCCGGTTGGAAAGCCGATCTTGCTGAGATTGCAACATTGGGAAAAGGCAAGGTCTACGGCGGTCGCGGTGACTTCTTGCCCGTCGCAGAGGCTGTAGCACAACAGACTGCCTATCTCGACAAGGCTGACGAAGTTGTGAACGCTTACATCAAAGGTCTTGGCGACAAGGTTACAGAACTCTCTGATCCGGCAAAGCAAGGTGCGCATTTTGGTGCAATCCAGGCAGAAATGGTCAAAGCCTTTCCAGACTATAAATTCGCTGACCTGGTCGGGTACAGCGTTTATGGATTAGTGCAGCAAAAACTTGCTAAGTAAAAATCGAAGTATGAAATAGCGCGTCCGGCGGGATGTATGACCGCCGGATGTCAAAGTGCAGACGCTTCTTTGTTTGACAACATGTTAAGACATGTATACAAGCATAAGTTCAAGCAATTTTGAGTAGACCCCAATGCAAGCCAGCTCGGCCACCAAAACGCGGCGATTTGTCCAACGGACAAGTTCGTCCCCTGTCTACCGGCAGGTTGCGGAACTTCTGGAGCGTGACATGCAGCGAACCCGCTCCCGAAGTGAGAGAGCAGCTTTGCCTTCAGAAAATGAACTTGCTGCTGAGTTCAAAGTGTCGCGTGTCACGGTGCGTCAGGCTCTCGACGAATTGCATCGCAAGGGTTTGATCTATCGTGAGAAGGGCCGTGGGTCCTATGGGCGCTCGCAACATATTGGCGGCATCACTGGTTTTGGTAGTTTTACTTCAGAAGTGGAGAATGCCGGAGCCAAACCGAGTTCTCGCTTGATCGACTTTGTGAAAGTAGCAGGTCTGCCGGCCGACATGAAGCGCCACCTTTCTAAGGTGCCTGCTAAGAATCAGGGCTACTACTGCCTGACGCGGGTGCGTTACGTTGATACCAAGCCCGTGGCCTATGAAGAAACCTATTTGGATACTGAAGTCTATCCTGGTCTTGAAAAGACTGATGTAGAAAGTGGTTCGCTCTACGCAACCATGCGGCGCCTATGGGGCCTTGAACCTGCTTGGGCGGATGCGGCTATAGAACCCAGTATTGCCGATGCGGCCATCGCTAAACATCTCGGGATCAAAATTGGTGCACCTGTTGTTGTGGCATGGCGCGTCACTTCAAATGAACATGATGAGGTGTTGGAGTATGTTCGTGCAATTTATCGCGGTGACGGTTTTGCTCTGACCGTCCGGCACCACCGAATATCTTGAGTGTTCGCAATGGCGCAATATCCTCCAGCACTTGGAATTGATGTCGGCGGTGGCTCGGCCAAAATCGGCCTGGTTTCGCTATCTGGCGAGGTGTTGGCACAAGACGTTGTTGCAAGTGATCATAGTGTGTCAGCTCCGGTTCTCATTGACCGATATCTGGCAGTGGCTGACGGTTTGAAGAAATCTACGGGCGTGGACAAACTTTGCGGCATTGGTATTGGTTTGCCGGGACACATTGATTTTGAACGGGGGACAACGCGGCTTGGCAATGTCGCGTGTCTGAATGAATTCCCGATTGTAGAATATGTAGGTAATAAATCTGGTGGCAAAGTTGTCATTGAAAATGATGCAACGCTGGCCGCCCTAGCGGAGCACCACTTTGGCGTGGGGCAAGGCAGCGAGCGATTTCTCACAGTCGCTCTCGGCACAGGCATTGGTGTCGGCTTTATTGAAAATGGAAAGCCTGTTCACACGGCCAATGGCACCATGGGTGATATTGGCCACGTAATTGTCGATCCGACAGGAAAGCACATTTGTCGACAAGGTTGCCATGGTTGCCTCGAATCAGTTGCATCAGCGTTGGCCTTGCAAGAACGATACAACGCATGGCGCGGCGTGGAGAGTGATGAAGGGCTTGCTTCCTTGTTTGACTCTGCCCGTGCCGGAGATGGTGAATGTGCTCACATCATCGAAGAGGCGGCGCAGTATGTTGGTGCCGCTGTTGTAACATGGATGCACATTTTTGCACCTGATCGCATCGCCTTCGCAGGTGGTGTGAGTGCGGCAGGTGAAGTCCTGATCGAGCCAATCCGGAAAACAGTTACGCGCCTCGCGATGAAAGACTACGCCGAAAGGGTGACAATTCTGCAAGCAAT
>CAXTLE010000303.1:0-4051 GCA_964244855.1 uncultured Aestuariivirga sp.
GTTTGGGCTTGTCGCACCATATCAGTTCGATCATGGACATGGATGTGATGTTGCCTGCGGTGGCGCAGGGTGCGATTGCCATTGAAGTTGCGCAATCGAACAAGCGGGCACGGGATTTGGTGGACGCCATTCACCACAAGCAGACCGGCATTGCCATTCAATGTGAGCGCGCCTTCCTTGCCACGCTCGAAGGCTCCTGCCGCACGCCGATAGCAGGCCATGCAAAGGTCGATGGCACATCCGTCACATTCCGGGGCCACGCTTTGACCCTTGATGGACGCGACTGTTTCGAACATGCTGTAAACGGAACCAGCAAAGATGCCGTGGCCATGGGCATTGAGGCTGGCGAAAAAGTCAAAGAGATGGGCGGAGAGAAGTTGCTCTACACATGAAACTTTTGGTGACACGGCCTATTGAAGACGCACAACCCCTTGCGGAGAAACTCGAGGGGCTTGGCCATGAAGCGGTGATTGTGCCGCTGCTGCAAATTGCCCCGCGTGAAGGCGTGGTTCTGCCGGATGGGCCATTTCAGGCTTTGTGTGTTTCAAGCGCCAACGGGCTTGCGGCCAAGGCCGATTTGACGCCGTTTCATCACGTGCCGTTTTTCGCCATCGGGCCACAGTCTGCTTTGGAAGCGCATCGACAGGGTTTCGACCATGTGCATGGGAAGGGCGGCAATGTGGAGGGGTTGGTGCGCGTGATGTGCAAAAGTCTCAAACCCGAAAATGGGCCAATTCTGTACTTGTCTGGGTCGGAAACCACGGGTGATCTTGAGGGCAAGTTGAAGGCTGAAGGGTTCACGGTGGCTCGTGTGATCGTTTATGACGCTGCCCCAAATGACGTTCCGGATTTGGCGGCGCAGCTGGACGGCGTGGATGGCGTGTTGCTGTATTCACCGCGCACAACCAAACTTTGGGCCGCGCAAGTAATGAAGTCTGCTTGTGACGCGCGTGCAAAATCCCTTACACATTTTTGTCTTTCTGCCAATGTTGCCGCAAACCTGCCGCAAGGCTGGGCCAAACGCATCAGCCGAACCCCTGATGAAAATGGCATGCTGACGCTGCTTGATCAGGTCAACGAAGCAGACTAGGCACGGCTGAAACATGAACAATAATACTGATGTCAACACAGACACAATTATCGACCTTGATCCTGATCAGGTGACAGAGAACACCGACAAGCCCTCAATAGCTGTTCCTTTGAAGCGCGGGATACAGAAGCGCAATTGGCTCTACCTTGGTGTGGCGCTGCTTGCTGCTGCGCTGGGTGGAGGATGGCTCTACAAGGATGTTTTGAGCCCCTATCTGCCATCCGACCAGATGATGGCGTTGACTGACAAAGTTGCCGTATTGGAAAGCAGCAACACGGCATTGCGAGAGCAGTTGACGAGTGTTGACAAGCTTGCGGCACAGCTGAAATCTGACGTTGATAGCATGGAAGCCAAAGACGCTGAACTTGCAGGCCTGGCTGAGGCTTCGCAGACAGTTCAAAGCAAGACGACAGAAAAACTGACTGCACTTGAGCAGACTTTGGGCGACACGAAAAAGGCTTTGGCGGGCATTGCGTCACGCCCGGTTGTTGCTGCCGACGGAACGGCGATACCAGCTGACACGGCTGCTATTTCAGCGGTGCAACTGCGTATCGACAGTCTTGAAAAAGATGTGGCGAGCCTGAAAGTGAAGCCCACGGAGGCGGCGGATAACCGTGCAGCCTTGTCGCAAGGCCTGTCGGACCTGAAAGCCAAGATCGCGGCGGGCGCAGGCTATCGTGATGAGTATGAACGCATTCAGCGAATGGTACCCGCCGCATCGGGGCTTGATGTGTTACAGCAATATGCTGCACTCGGTTTGCCCGAAGCCAAAGGACTTGCTGCTGAATTGAAAACGCTGATCGGCACTTTGCCAAAACCCATTGTTCCCGGGCCTGTGCCGGAAAGCCAAAGCTGGTGGACGGGGATTTACAATAGTCTATCGGACTTGATTACAATCAAAATTGAGGGCGATGTAGATTGGCCATCGGCAGCTTCAGCCGCTGCTGCCTTGGCGGGCAGCGGAGATTTGCCGCAAGCCATTGAACAGCTCTCAAAGATTGAAGGTGAAAAACCCGCTGGAGTGCAACAATGGATCGACCGTGCGAGTGGTCGACTCGCACTTGAAGCCGCTACAAAATCGGTCGAAGACGCGGTGCTCCGCGTGATTGCGGCCAAGGGCTGATGGCATGATCAAATTGCTGTGGCGTTTCCTGTTGCTGGTGTTGCTGGCGCTTGGCTTTGCATGGTTGGCGGATAGACCCGGCAGCATCACGATCAATTGGTTGGGCCGCGAAATTCACCTCTCTGTCGCCGTGGCAATTGTCGGCGGCTTGATTGCGCTCGTGGCCCTCTCGTTTCTATGGTCGGCACTTCGTCGCTTGTTGCGTAGCCCGACGGCTGCGCGAGAATTTCTGCGGTTTCGCAAAAGCCGAAAGGGTTACGAGGCTTTGTCGAAGGGCATCATCGCTGCTGGTGCAGGCGATGCGCAGGCGGCAGCCAAACATGCAGCAATCGCAGGCAACGCGCTTTCAGACGAACCGCTTGTGAATATCCTTGCAGCACAGGCAGCCCAGCTCAAGGGCAACAAGGACGATGTGCGCCGTATTTTCGAAGACATGGCGAAATCACCGGATACGGAGCTGTTTGGTTTGCGTGGATTGTTTTCCGAAGCCCGCAACAGTGGCGATCTGGTTGCAGCGCTCAAACATGCTGAAAAAGCCTTGGCGCTGAACGCTCGTTTGCCTTGGGCCTCTACTGCGGTGTTGCAAGTGCAGACGGCGCGCAAGTCTTGGGAAGCCGCAGCGCTTACTCTTGATCAACAGGGTCGCAACGGGTTGCTGGCCAAGGACCAGGCGGCGCGCAAACGTGCGGCCATGTTGACGGCTGAGGCTTTGTTATTGGAAGACAAGGAACCGGCAAAGGCGCTGGATTTGGCGTCGAAAGCGATTGATCTTGATCCGGCACTGGTGCCTGCTGCCGGGATTGTGGCGCGTAGTCATATCGCGTCAGGCAGCACACGCCGGGCCATGAAAGTTCTGAAAGCGGCGTGGTCGCAGCACCCTCACCCTGAACTTGCCGATTTGATTATCAAAGCTGATGCGGCAGGCAATGCTGAAGCTGGTTATGAGCGGCTGCGCGATACAGTGAGCAGCACTGACAGCAATATTGAAGGTGCAGTGGCGATTGCCAATGCAGCCATCGCAGCACGGCGCTTTGATGTGGCGCGTGAAGCCTTGTCGGCTTACGTTGCCGATCAACCGCAGGCCCGCGTTTGTGCCTTGATGGCGCAGATCGAGGATGCAGCTGATGACAAGGGCCGGGTTAAAGACTGGCTGGCCCGCGCCATCCACGCGCCGCGTGATCCCATGTGGGTGTCAGACGGTGTTGCCCGCAACCGCTGGATGCCGGTTTCACCGGTGACTGGCGAAATCGTACCCTGCGAATGGAAAGTACCATTTGATGCACCACAAGGCCAGCTGAGTTTTGCAACCGCAGTTGATGCAACCATACCCTTGCCCGACAGCAAGCCAAGTCGATCAGAACCCGCACTCACTCCACCCCGCGCCGACGATCCCGGCATTCCCGACCGCGACGATGATTGAATTGTAAAATCTGTTGAACTGCCGGGGAAAAGCAGTTATTCCGCGTCCCACTGGTATTGCCGCTTTAGCTCAGGTGGTAGAGCACATCATTCGTAATGATGGGGTCAGGTGTTCGAGTCACCTAAGCGGCACCAGTCTCTCATGCGCCAGTGTGCGCCAAAATCAAAATTTCTAATGAAAATCCGCTTTGTCTGCTCCTTGTTTGGCCATGGCGGTTCACAGTTGTTTGTGGAGTACCGCCAAATATGCTTTTCAGCGCAAGCTGCAGATCTTGCGGTTCTTCTCGCGAAGTCTCAGTAACCAGCGCAAAAGACAGAGCCAATCAGGCTTGGGAAGATTTAAACAAATATAAAATCACTGGCACCCATGGTGATGGCACTGCTGCTGTCGAGTTGGACCGTACTTCCACCGAAGCTCA
>CAXTLE010000304.1:0-4049 GCA_964244855.1 uncultured Aestuariivirga sp.
CATTTCATCCACGCAATTTCTCATATGCGATAGCCCTGCCCACAAGGGGGAGGGTGAAGTGTGGGGCTTTTCATATGACAGTTGGTATCAGCTCATACCAACCGCCGTTTGAATTGACTCTTTGCTCTCCATTCGAACTCCAGTGAAATTCTCTCGCCCTTGTGGGGAGGGTTATCGCGTGTGGCACCTAAAAGACCTCATCAGCCCTTCGGGCAGCTTCTCCAAGCGAGAAGCGACTGGATTTGGGATCTCCCTCAATGTTTGATTTATTGGGGCGGTAGACCAACGAGTCGCTTCTCCTCTGGAGAAGCTGCCCGAAGGGGGCCGCAATCGAAGGCGATTGCTAGAGATGAGGTGTTTTTGGTGCCCCAAACAAAAACGGCGGGCCATTTCTGGTCCGCCGTTTTCAATCGGGATTGGAAATCGTTTACTTCTTTTTCGCAGCAGGCTTGGCAGCTGGAGCAGCAGCAGCTTTCGCTGGCGCTGCACCCTTTGCAGGCGCTGCGCCCTTGGCTGGAGCCGCACCCTTGGCAGGGGCCGCAGCGGCAGCGGCTGGGGCTTTTTGGTTGGATGCTGGAACTTCGGCTGCAACGGCTGCACCTTCTGCCACTTCTTCTTCCTTGGCCTGGGCCGAGATGGCGCAGAGGGTGAGGTCATCACGCGACACAGATGTGACGCGGTCTGGCAGTTTCACTTCCGAAATATGGATGCTTTGGCCAACTTGCATGCCGGTCAGATCCACTGTGATGTCGTCAGGAATAAAGTCTGCCGGGCAATAGAGGTTCACCGCGTGCGAGACGATGTTCAATGCACCACCGGCCTTGAGGCCTGGCGCTGCGTCCTGGTTGACGAAGTGAACCGGGATCATGACGGCGATGCGTGAATCCTTGCCGAGGCGCAGGAAGTCGACGTGGATGATGCGGTCTTTCACGGGTTCAAACTGCACGTCTCTGGGAATAGCGCGAATGGTTTTGCCGTCGATGTCGAGGTCAACCAGCGTGGACAGGAAGCGGCCCGTTTCAATGTGCGGCAGCACGTTCTTGTAGGTCAGCGTAATCAGCTGTGGGTCCTGCTTGTCACCATACACGACGCCGGGAACATTTCCCTGACGACGGACAGAACGAGCGGCCCCCTTACCAGCCTGGCTGCGTGCAGCAGCCGTGATCGTTACGATTTTAGCCATAGTCTTCTCCAATAAAATGAAATCCGGCCTTCCTCCAGGGGTGAACGACGCCAGACGGCGCGGGCTATAGGGGAAATGGGCGGGGATGGCAACAGTGGCACAGAAGGGCCTAAGTGCGCACAAGCCTTTCGAGGGACGCAATCAATCCCGGCACGTCGTTCCGCGCTGTTTCCCAAACGGTCTCGTGAACAACCGTAAAATAGCCATGCGATATCCGATTTCGCATGCCGCGCATTTGGTGAAATGGCAGTTCTGGATGATCTGTCACAAAATCGGGGCATTTCTCAAGAACACGCGACGCCGTCTCCCCAATGATTTGCAATCCCATGGTGACTGCATATTTGGCCATTTCGTTACTGAGGAACTCTTGCTCTGTCATATTTGCGGTAAAAGCAGCCACGTTTTTCGCCGCCCGCAGCATATCGATCAACAAATGAAATTGAATTTCCGTTGTCAAAGCTGACGCGCTTCGCCAATCACTTTGTCCCTGAAGTAATCAGGCAAGTCTTGGGGTGTAAGAAGATCAACTTGAACGCCAAGCGCGGTCTGGAGCTCATCTTGCAAACCACCCAGTTCAAACAAAGTAACCCCAGGCAGAGCATCCACCAGGACGTCCAGATCACTCGCTTCAGTATCTTCGCCGCGCAGCACCGAGCCAAAAACACGCACGTTTCGCACCCGATACTTGGCGGCAATGGCCAGAATATCCGAGCGACGCTCTGCAAATATTTGAGACGGTTTCATCCGAACACGTTAGCACGTCTGACCACTGCTCTCAAGTCGACCAACCATTTTCTTCCTCGGCCCCTAGGCCGGGGAGTACGCGCGCAGCCGGGAGAGGTTGGCTGACATAAACTCAATATCCCTTACTTCAGAATCGGCGCTCCAAGGGTCAGTCCGTGCTGACGTCACTCAACAATTTCTTGGCCGCAGCAACCGCTTTCATCGCCCGATCAAAAATATGCGGATAATTTCCATGGAAGTATATCAGCACAGGTGAAAGCAGAACCAAAACGGCAGCCCAACCTAAACCATATGTTACCTTATCAAGTCCAGCCAACGCCCCCTCAACGAACTGACCGCCCAACCTGACCAGCCCAGCATGTGCATAACTGGTAACAACATTTGCAAGACTAACGGCATAATCACTTTGCAAAAGTTGCACCGTCTGCGAAACATGCGCTCCGTCGGGGCGATCAAACTGCAAATTTTCTGTCGACTGGCGGAACCGCGTTACAACGAATTGCAGCTTCTCCAGCACTGCTGGTTCAAAATCAGCTTTTGCACTGTTCAAAGCCTGCTGTGCTGCTTCCGCATTTTGATCAAACGCAGTGTCTGATATGGGCGCAATCGGATAGTGTGGATTAGCAATGAACGCCCGCCAAGACGCAAACTTCTTCAAAGTCCCGTCGAATTGAATCAGAACTGCGTGATACTTCGCCGCAAGAAATGGCCCCCACTCCGCATCGACCGTTGTGGAATAGTGATCAAGCATCGCGTAGTTGCGACCACTTTCAAACAGTAGTTCTTGTTGCGTCGGCGCTTGCTTAACGGCGTCAGCGACACTCCGTAAAAAAGCTGTGATCCGTTTGTCAGCCTGTGCTGCATCAGCCTCCGCCGCCAGTTCCTGCAAACCTTTGCCAAGATCGCGCGTTATGCTTTCAAGATCGGCTTTTGAAACATCTGCAAGCGGCTGGCGATGCAGCAACTCCACAATACCGGATCGACCCGTCGTCTCGACACTCGCAGGCAGCGATAGAAAATCATCTTGCGAGGGCTGAGCGACTGCTGAAACACCACCACCACCAACCTCCGCAACCCGCGCCTCCGCCACCCATTCCGCAATATCGCGGTTGATCTCGCCCGGTTCGCGGTCCCAGAATTCCTTGTGAAACTTGCCGTCCTTGCCTCCGAGGGCAATGGCGCGTTCCAGGGCTTCGGCGGCTTTGCGGTCTTTCAGGCCGAAGGCGGGTTGGCCTTGAGATACCGCTTCATACCAGTCCACATACACTTGTTCATTCCACGGGTCTAATTCTTTTAGCTTCAGTTCGAAGGCTTGCTTTTCTTCCTGCCACCACGCGGGTACGTCACGCCATAAGGGCTTTGAGTGAAGTGAAATGCCAGTCGCGCCGTCATCAATTTCTTGACCGTCACTGCGAATATTTTGCCAGATAATTGAGGCTGAGGCGTGGGAGACGGTTGCTGCATCGGCGGCGCATTGGGCGGCGCGGGCAGAACTGTAAGTGGCATCGACATTGGCTAGATCCGCAGCTTCAGCGGCATATATGGCAGAACCGGCACACAGCTGAGTAATAGCGCTAACACTATTTGGCGCGAAGTCGAGATTGCCAGCTGGCCAGCAAAACTTCGATCGAGACATGATAACGCGCCAAATCGTAAGTTTGAACACAGTACCGTGTTGAGCGTAAGTCAATCTGCCCTTGTTGTGAAGCAGCGGCAGTACCCGCAACGCATTGCGGCTGGCCATAACAACTGCCACGTCTTGCCTGACAGCATCCGGCAGCTGATTTAACCATAGCTCAAAAGTTTCCGGGTCTAAAATTCTTGCCGCCGTCGTTATAGCCATTTCATATACTTTCAATCGCACACTTACAGTTTGGCTGTAACATTTTGTCGAGCCTAAGACTTCATTCTATCGTCATCCTTTGAAATAGAAAACCTATCCGCGATTCAGTTGCCTTGAAATGTTATTTTGTACATACAATTTCACGAACAGAAACGTAGTTCGACCCTACGAAATTCGGGCTTTTGGTTTGATTGATGATGTGCCGCACTGTCTGGTGTTTACCGAACGGGACAGTGTGTTACGCGCCATCAGTCTGCGCCGTGCCCATGCGAAGGAGAT
>CAXTLE010000305.1:0-4028 GCA_964244855.1 uncultured Aestuariivirga sp.
GAAAATCAAATCTGTTCAATAAACTCAGGCGTGAATGAGTTCTTCACGGTTGACTCAATGAGATAATGGCGCGCCCGAAAGGATTGAGGTCCGCCAATTAGATCACAGGGTTAGGGTGTCCAAGCTTGCAGTAGCGACCTTTGAAGTCGTTGGGAGATTACTCTGGCTGTCCAACTACCAGCAGCTTGATTTACTCGGATACATCATGAATTTGCGGTGTTGATCTGTTTATAGGCTCTGATGAGCTGATGAGCATTGTCGACAGCTGGCTGCTTTCCCCCGCTTTCAATCTCAAAGCCCATTTCCACAACCAGCTGGTTCATCGGTGACTTGCGCCCATGTTTGGCGAGCATGTCCACAACCCAGCCGTTCACTTCTTGAACCTCGGCGCGGCGGCCCTTTTTCCAATCTTGCAGTGAGGTGACGAGCGTGTCTGGCCGCGAGAAGGTTTTGAGAACTTCATCAAAAATTTGATCAACGTAGCGTTCAGGGTGATTGGTGGTGATGGGTGGCATGCCGATGATGGGGATGATTTGTGCGCCATCGGCCAATGCTGCTTGCATGGCTTCATAACCTGCAAGTCGCATCACTTCGAGCATGCCGGGGAAACGCGCTGCATCATTCAGCGGCAAATTGACGATGGCTGAGGGAATGAGTTCGGCAGCATTGACCACCAGCTTCATCCATTTGGCCGAGCGAATATCTTCCATCACTTCCACGCGGCCCGAATGGCGGAGGATTTTTGCCACATCTTCCACACGCGGCTGGGTTTTGGGATCAAGCGCACCAAGGGCGAACCATGACTCATCATGATCATTCTGGCGATTGGTCACACCCGGCACCCACATGTTTGAAGCAATTTCAATGACGGCACCTATGGTGCGTTCACGGCCCAGAATGGTGGCGATGTCTTCATGCGTCATGCCGTTTTGCAGGCCCACAATCAGGCCATCTGGCGCCAGCACGGGCTTGATCATCTCACAAGCCCATTTGGTGTCGTAAGCCTTCACCACCAAGAACACGAGATCAAAATGGCCTTTCACTTCGGCAATCTGGCAGAGATGCAGCGCGTTGACTTTCGCATTGATCTGGCGCGTGGGCAGATTAACCGTGATGCCATTTTTGCGCATGGCTTCGATATGGTCAGGCCATTGGTCAATGAAGGTGACGTCCAATCCGGCCAGCGCAAAATCCGCAGCGATGGATGCGCCTTGTGCGCCAGTGCCCAAAAATGCAATGCGCGGGCCTTGTGGGGTATTCCAACTCATGATGTGGCTCCTGCCAATTGCGCTTCGCGCACGAGAACGAAAAAGTCTTCTTCGCCCAAGCCTTTGGCCATGGCGGTTTGATAGATCTGATGAATATGTGTGTTGAGCGGCAGTGCTGTGGAAGTGGCGCTTAAGAGCAAATCCAAATCCTTCTTCAACATGGCCAAGCTTGCGGCAGCTTTGTAATCGCCCTTCACAATCATATCGGTTTTATAGCCCATGAGGGGTGAGGCGACAGCACTTTGATTGATGACAGACATCATGGTGGCATTGTCCAACCCGCCGTTGTGGCCGAATGCCAAGGCCTCGCCGAGAAGAGCAGAGCTGGCGGCGACCATGCTGTTCAACACCAGTTTCATGACGCGGGCTTCTTCGCCTTCGCCCACATGGAAAGTCTTCTTTGCATAGCTGGCGAAAATTGCGGCCAGTTCTTCGTAGGCGTGTTTGGGGCCCGAGACGACGGCAGTGAGTGTGCCTGCTTCAGCCATGGCGGTGGAGCCGGAGACGGGGGAGCGCAGATAAGTGATGTTATGTTTCGCAAAGTCCTTGGCAACTTCGGCAGAGATGGAGGGCGACACAGTGCTGATGTCAATGAAAGTGGAGCCTTCGCACATAGAAGCGCAAAGCTCGCTTGCGACTTGGGCGAAGGCGGCATCATCGGACAAAGATGCGAAAACGATGTCTGAGTGCTTGGCAACTTCGGCCACTGTATCAGCGGCGCTCAATCCAGCGGTGCTGAGCTTGTCTTTGGCCGCTGCATTACGGGCGAGCACCGTGACGGGATGGCCCGCATTTTTATAGCGCAGAGAAATGGGAAAGCCCATTTTGCCTGCACCTATCCAACCAATGCGTTTCATTCAGGCCACCTTTTCTTTTTCGCGCGCCAGCCGCGCGCGTTCACGCGCTTCAAATGTGCGCTTGTTCATGCGGTCGAGAAGTTCAACCATGTCTTTCAAATCATTCCGCGCCATGCCTTGGGTGATGAACACAATGCGTGTGTTCTCATCAGCCGAAGGCCATTTTTCCAGCCACGTGATGTTGTGCAGCAAATGTTGCACGCCCTGAACAACAGCAGGCTTGCCCGGTTCTTCCAAAATATTGATCAAGCCCTTCACCCGCAACAACGCTGGCCCCAGATTTTGGCCGATGCCGTCAAGTAGGAATTGCAATTCTTCGCGCGACAAGGGGTTTGAACGCGTGAGCACAAAGCTCTCAATGCCTTTGGCCGCAAGATGCGAGGGCACAGCTTGATCCTTCACACCATCGGCTTCAGCAATTTTTTGTGCATAGGCTTCATAGCTGGCAATCGACAGCCACTCTGTGGGATCAGCCATGGAGTCAGCCGCATCAAAACCTTTGTGCATGAGCAGGGGGGCAACCGCTTCAGGCGTTAACGCGGCGCGGGTGATTTTTGCGGCGGGATTGATGGCCTGTAACTGGGCGCTGAGTTCGGCGAAATTGTCATCGCCTTTCATGTCTAATTTCGAAATCAGAATATCATCGGCCAGCGCCACTTGCCGCAAAGCCTCTTGATGATTTTGCGATGTTGAATCCCAATTCACCGCATCGACCACAGTCACAACATTCACCACGCGGTATAGTCCATCTAATGTAGGTTCAGACAGAAAAGCTTGCAGCACGGGGCCGGGTTCAGCTAGGCCCGTCGTCTCGATCACCACATTGTTGAAATCTGGCAGGTCACCCCGCGCGCGGTCAAGATAAAGAGTGTTCAGTGCACTGATTAAATCGGTGCGCACGGTGCAGCACAGGCAGCCATTTTCCAGAACCACCACCGCATCATTGCTGCTGGTATAAAGCTGATGGTCCAACCCCACTTCACCAAATTCGTTCACCACCACAACTGTTTTCGATAAGTCCGGCGATTTCAATCCGGCGTTGATCAGCGTGGTTTTTCCGCTGCCCAAAAAGCCAGTGACGAGTGTGACAGGAATGCGGCTGCGGTGATTGGCGGACACGGCGCGTTAGTATCCCACAACCTCGCAACCGGGCAGACCACAGGAGATCAAATGATCGGAAGGATAGTTGGTGATGATTTCACAACCGGTTTTGGTGACCACAACTTCTTCTTCGATGCGGGCCGCACCTGAACCATCGTTGGAACCTTTCCAAGTTTCAAGCGCAAACACCATACCTTCTTTCAAGGGCTTGTCTTGGCCTTTGAAGCGTTTGGAGAAAATCGGGCGCTCCCACAGCGACATGCCAACACCATGACCATATTGCAGCAAGAAGGCTTCTTCTTCGTTCTTGTAACCAAACTCATGGGCATCGGGCCAGACAGCTGCCACTTCATCTGGTGTGACGCCCGGCTTGATCATATCCATGGAAGCTGAGAGCCATTTAGAGGCCGTTTCATAGGCATCAATCTGATGGTTGTTCGGCTGGCCGCAAATGAAGGTGCGATAGTAACATGTGCGATAGCCGTTGAAGCTGTGCATGATGTCCAAGAAAATCATATCGCCCGGTTGGATCATACGATCTGAAAACGTGTGCGAATGCGGGCGGCCACGGCGGCCAGACACTGAGTTCACACATTCCACGCGTTCCGAGCCCATGCGGAACAGACGGTCATTGGCAATGGCGACGAGTTCATTTTCTTTTGTGCCGGGGCGAATGGCGCGGGCGATATCAACATAGGTGGCATCCACCATGCCAGCGGCCATTTTCAAGAGTTCAATTTCATCGCCGGTTTTCACTTCACGCGCATCGAGCATGGCTTGCTGACCATCCACCACTTCAATG
>CAXTLE010000306.1:0-4011 GCA_964244855.1 uncultured Aestuariivirga sp.
AACCAATTTGCGAGGCAAGCCGAATACGCTGGCTTTCCCCACCCGACAAAGTTCCTGCCATGCGCGAGAGCGAAATGTAGTTCAAACCAACATCGACCAAAAACCGCAATCGCTCATGGATCTCTTTCAAAATCCGCGCCGCAATTTCCTTCTGCTTTGGCGTGAGCTTGGCTTCGAGCTGACTGTACCAGGCATCGGCTTCCGCGATTGAAAACTTCGACACATTGCCGATGTGCAGATTGTCAATCTTCACCGCCAGCGCCTGCGGCTTCAAACGGAACCCCTTGCAGACATGGCATTCATGGTCGGATTGATAGCGCGCCAGTTCCTCACGCATCCATTCCGAATCCGTCTCGCGCCAGCGCCGCTCTATGTTGCCGATGACACCTTCAAACGGCTTCTTGGTTTTGTAACTGCGCAGACCATCATCATAGGTAATGGTGATTTCATCTTCGCCCGTACCATTCATGATGGCATCGCGGAATTGTTTCGACAATTCTTTCCACGGCTTTGTCATCGAGCCTTTGTAATGCTTGGCCAAGGCTTCCAAAGTTTGCGCATAATAGGGCGACGTGGCCCCCGTCTTGGCCCAAGGCGCAATCGCCCCCTCACGCAGAGACAACGAAGCATCCGGCACAATCATATCCGCTTCGAACTTCAACTCAGTGCCCAAGCCATCACAAGCCGGGCAGGCACCGAACGGGTTGTTGAACGAGAACAGCCTCGGCTCAATCTCTTCAATCGTGAATCCCGAAACCGGGCAGGCAAATTTCTCCGAAAACATGACGCGCTCATGCGTCTCATTCTTGCTCTTGTTGGCACTCTCTTCCGACGTCTGCGAAGCGGGCAGGGGCTTGTCGGTGAATTCAGCAATGGCCAAACCCTCCGCCAGTTTCAACGCCGTCTCAAACGAATCCGCCAATCGCGTGGCAATGTCCTCGCGCACCACAATCCGGTCCACCACCACATCAACATCGTGCTTGTACTTTTTATCAAGTGCAGGCACTGCGTCAATTTCGTGGAATACACCATCCACCTTGACGCGCTGAAAGCCCTTCTTCTGCAACTCCGCCAGATCTTTTTTATACTCACCCTTCCGCCCGCGCACGATGGGCGCGAGGATATACAATCGCGTTCCCTCCGGCAGCGCCATGGTGCGGTCCACCATCTGCGTGACCGTCTGTGCTTCAATGGGCAAGCCCGTGGCGGGCGAATAGGGAACACCCACCCGCGCAAACAGTAGCCGCATATAGTCATAAATTTCGGTGACAGTGCCAACCGTCGAACGCGGATTGCGCGACGTGGTTTTTTGCTCGATGGAAATCGCAGGCGAGAGACCATCAATCTGGTCCACATCCGGCTTCTGCATCATTTCCAGAAATTGCCGCGCATAAGCCGACAGCGATTCGACATAACGCCGCTGCCCCTCGGCATAAATCGTGTCGAAAGCCAGTGACGATTTCCCGGAGCCGGACAGCCCCGTGAACACGATGAGTTTGTCCCTCGGCAATTCCAGAGAGATGTTTTTCAGGTTATGCTCGCGGGCACCCTGAATCGAAATAACGCGTTTTGTGTCGACCATGGCGAAGTTGCTAGATCAAAAGGCGAACGTTGACAACCGCAGAGTCGTCACATCTCCTTTGAGGAGAAACAAGCTTGCCAGATCGTCCACAAGTTTTTAAAAGCCAAGCCATGATTTGCGCAGACAAGAGTCCTTTTTTGCAACGATTTGCAATCCAAGCCGTAGCTGCTGTTTGCCTCTGCGCGCCAGCCATTGCCGAAACGGTTGATCGCTCTGGCAAGCATTCCGTCGCTGTTTTTGCAGGCGAAGCCACAGACACGAATTTCATCGACAGCATGATCACGCCCTGGAAAAACGACCTGAAAAATGTACAGGTCGCAGGGGCGGCCTATAATTACCGCTTTGGCACCATCAATGAATTGACCGACAGCAACTTTGGTTCAAGCTTCGGCGATCACTTGATGTTGGAGGGGGAAGTCGGTGGCTCCTTCCGCTTCGGCAACGAGCATTTGGGTGAAGCCTGGACGGGGCTCTATCTGCGTTACGACGGCTTCTTCTGGAACGAAAAAGTCTATACCACACTCGCTGTCAACACCGGGGTGAGCCTGCTCTCAGACTTCTCAAGTTTTGAACGTGGCCGCGACAGCAAAGGCAAGAACGCCAAACTGTTGCATTACATGGGACCGGAACTCACATTCTCGCCACCCGACAATCACAATCTCGAATTCCTGATCCGCTATCATCACCGCTCTGGCGTGTTTGGATTGTTCGATGGCGTCGTCAGCGGCTCGACTTTTCTGTCCACGGGCTTTCGCTATCGCTTTTAATAAGATAGCGGCCGGCCGTTGACGGACACCGACCTGGCGCTTGCGTCAAATCCCACACCTTTGCTGCTGCCGGTCAACCGCACGGGCACATAGCCCTTGTCATTTCCCATCGGTGCAAAGCTGATTTCATAGCGCGTCACTTCGGTCTCGCCGTCGTCAACATCAGCACCGGCCACAGGCGTGTAAATGACCTTACAAGTGACGGTGCCCGTTCCGGTGCCACCGCTCAAGGTCAGATCAAACACGTCGCGCCCGTCAAAGGCCCGGTATTTGCCCGAGCAGGGGTTGTCTGAACGTGTGACCTTCAACAGCATGGTCAAGGGGTCCATCACCTTGCCTTTGATCGCCGCCAAAATCGAAGCATCGTAATCTCCGCCTTCAGTTACCAGGGCACCACCCGGCGCAAAGCTGAGATTGCGCTGTTTGCGCTTGTCATTTTTCTTGCGGGAATAGCCATAGCTCACGGGTGTCAGACCAGACTCGGACAATCCACCCGTGGCCGACATGTTGAGTTTGATTTTCGAAAACAGTTTTGACATGCCAACGGTTTTTGCTTCGAGTGTGGCGGAATAGCTGCTGTCATCCAATGTCGCGGAATAGTCAGCCTTCATCACACGCGTGCCGCCGAGTGAAATATCGTAATTGATCGAGATCACATCCGCCGCCTGCACAGGCGACACCAGTAACATCAAACCAAAAACCCAACCAATTCGCACCATCGCCTATTCCTCATGCCGTTGCGCATCCCGCGCTCAAACGTTCAAATGCCAATGCAATGGGGCTCAAATATGGTGGTGATCAATTCTCCACATTCCAGGTCGACGAAATAAAAGTCGCATCTTCTTGGGTGCCGCGCTCAAAATTCAGGAAGTCATAATAGCCGCAATTGTCAGGACCGGGAAACGATCGGCAGGTGGAAGGACGTGCATGATAAATCGTGCAGCGCCGTGCATCGGTGTCGAAGAATTGGCAAATCTTGCCAAAATGCACATCCTCTTTGCGCCGCATGATGCGCTTGTAGCCGTGGGCTGCCTTGAAATATTTCTTCTCGGCCTTGGCCAGAGGCAATTCAAAATGCTTGGCAATGCGCTCCGCATCCTTGTCTTTCACTTCGATGACCGGATAAGAGCAGCAATAGCCCGGACATTTCAAACAATCATATTTCGGTTTTTTCGCCATAAATTTTCCCCAGAAATCGACAGGCGATTCGCAGGCCTGCACTGCGAGGGATCATTCCAACAGCTAGGGAGGTAGTGCAAGGGGAAGCGGCAGCTTCGCTGATGGTTGCCAATGCTGAAAAAAATGAGCCGTGCCCGTTCCCTTTCCGCGCATGTACAAATCCACCGTGTCTAGAAACGAAATACAAGTTCGCCCCGAATGGCAGTCGCTCCCAATCTTCTGATTGTAAACGACTGAGAAGCCTCGAATGTCGCACTATAGGTGTCCTGCTCAGCAGCCGTAAAACCAAATTGAATTGAACCTTGATTTTTCTCAGCCACATCAGAATTGACAGAAAAAGACTGGCCAACAGTTCCGACAGCGGAAAAACGCGATGTAATCTCGCGATCAGCTGCGATAAATGCGCGGTCATAGGCTATACCAAGGTAGGGGCTGATTTTGCTTTCAGCAAAATAAAAATCATAGGCAAGCTTGGCACCCAAA
>CAXTLE010000307.1:0-3980 GCA_964244855.1 uncultured Aestuariivirga sp.
TAGAACTTCGTGCGTTGCATGACCGTATGGGGGCAACCACAGTTTATGTGACTCATGATCAACTTGAAGCCATGCAGATGGGCGATAAGATTGTGGTGATGAACCACGGCGTAATCGAACAGTTTGGCAAGCCGCAAGATATCTATGACAAACCCGCCACGATGTTTGTCGCTGAATTTATCGGTTCCCCCTCAATGAATTTCCTGCGTTTTCACGGCAATGTTGAATCAGGTGCAAAGGCCGTTAAATTTCAAAATCAAAAGTTTGCCATTCCGCAAATGTGCGTTCCCTTCGAAGGAGATTTAGCATTTGGTGTCAGACCAGAGCATATTCAGTTGGCAGACAATGGCGGATATCGCGGCGAGGTCAAGGCAACAGAATATCTGGGCACTACGCAAATTGTAACAATAAAAACCGCCCAAGGTGTCATCAAAGCCCGCTTGCCAGCGCATGATCGCGCGCGGGTTGGCGAAACCATCGGGCTGCAATTCGATGAAAAGACAATTACCATGTTCGATAATCAGACTGGCAAAGCTCTTCGTTCCGAGCTGAATGAAGGAGTGCTGGCACATGGCTGAAGTTTTGCTCCAGAATGTCAGCAAGTCATTCGGCAAAGAGCCAGCGCTTGCCAATGTATCAATGACCATCCCAGATGGCTCTTTTGTCGTTTTGCTTGGCCCAACCGGCGCAGGCAAAACAACAACTTTGCGTCTGATATCTGGATTGGAAAAGCCTGACCAAGGCGACATCTTTATCGGCGGAAAGTCTGCGCTCGATTTAACCCCAGCCCAACGCGATATTGCAATGGTATTCCAGCAATACTCGCTTTATCCACATTTGACCGTGAGAGACAATCTCGCTTTTCCACTTCGGTCTCCGATTTTGCGAACGCCAGAAAAAGAAATAAGACGCAAAGTTGGCGAAGTAGCTGAGATGCTGCGGATCACGGGTAAGTTGGACAATAGAGCAACGGCCCTTTCCGGGGGTGAGATGCAACGCGTTGCAATCGGTCGCGCCTTAGTACGCAATCCCGCGATCTATTTAATGGACGAGCCGTTGAGTTCGCTCGATGCCAAGCTTCGCGCCGATTTGCGTGTTGAACTCAAAAGCATTCAAGCCAATCTGGGTGCCACATTCCTTTATGTCACCCATGACCAAATCGAAGCCATGACCATGGCCACGCATATCGGCGTGCTTGATCATGGGCGTTTGGTGCAGTTTGGTTCACCACGCGAAATTTATGAAAACCCGGTCAGTCTTTATGTGGCAGAAAAGCTGGGGATACCGCGTCTCACGATATTGCCAGCAGCGGTTTTCGGAACTGCCCCAAAAGGTGCAAAGTCGATTGGGCTGAGGCCTGAGCACATTGCATTTGGAAAGGGTAAGCCTGCAACGGTAACCCGTGTTGAACGTTTAGGCGACCAAACCAGACTGCATCTCGTACTTGACGGCCACGACATCATCACGCTGACGAACGTTCAAACACAGCTTGAACCGGGCAACCCCATTGCTATACAGCCGCGCAACCCGCTTTACTTCGACGCCATTGGCGACCGCATCGCCTGAGGAGATTTCGTCCATGAAACAGTTCATCAATGCCAAAGAGACGCTTGTGACGGAAGCTATCGACGGGTTCTTGCGAACAGCAGAGGGCCGCTTGGCCAGGCTTGATGGCTACCCGCATATCAAGGTTGTTGTCCGTACCGACTGGGATAAATCAAAAGTGGCTCTAGTGTCTGGTGGTGGCTCTGGACATGAACCATCGCACGCGGGCTTTGTCGGGCAAGGCATGCTGACCGCCGCCGTGTGCGGCGATGTGTTTGCCTCACCTTCTGTTGATGCAGTGCTCGCAGGAATTTTGGCTGTGACGGGTGCGGCAGGATGCCTGTTAATCGTCAAAAATTACACCGGTGACAGACTAAATTTCGGTCTCGCCGCTGAGCGTGCCCGGGCATTCGGCTTGCAAGTCAATATGGTTGTTGTTGATGATGATGTGGCCTTGCCCCATTTGCCGCGCGCGCGCGGTGTCGCTGGCACGCTTTTTGTACATAAAATTGCGGGTGCTTTGGCGGAAGCTGGCGGTAATCTCGAAATCGTGACGAAGACGTCAGAACAGGTTATAGAAGGCGTTGTTTCGATTGGCATGTCGCTTGATACCTGCACGGTTCCTGGTTCTCCCAAAGAAGATCGCATTCCTGATGGCAAAGCTGAACTGGGCTTAGGCATTCACGGTGAAGCAGGCGTTGAACAGGTGGAGTTCGAAGGTGCCCACCAAGCCATTGAGATGATGGTCGAACGCTTGGCTCCAACCTTAGAAGCTGGCTCACATGTTGCTTTGCTGAACAATTTGGGTAGCGCCACGCCGTTGGAAATGTCGGTATTGGCAGAAGAACTCATTGGTTCGCGCATTGGCAATCAGATTAGTCATCTCATCGGGCCAGCTCCGATGATGACGTCGCTCGACATGCATGGCTTTTCAATCTCGCTTCTGCCTTTGAAAGGCAAGGTTCTTGCAAACTTGGAGGCTGACGTTGCGCCTCACGCTTGGCCTGGTTGCCACAAGATTTCTGAAGTTGTCGTTTTGCCTTTGCCTGATGGATTGACACCCATCCAACCCATGCCATCAAAAAACGTAAAAGCGGAAAAACTCATTCGTCGCTGCTGTGAAATTCTGATCGCTGCAGAAGGTGATTTGAATGCGCTCGATGCGAAATCGGGCGATGGCGACACAGGTTCAACGCTTGCCACAGCATCGCGCGCCCTAATCCAAGCACTTGTTCGTTTGCCCCTTGCCGACTGGACACAGCTCTACCGCGCCATTGGTCTAGAACTCAGCCAAACCATGGGTGGCTCTTCTGGCGTGTTACTCGCCATCTTCTTCACAGCTGCGGGCGATGCCTCAGCCGGCGGACACGATGCTGTTACGGCCTTGAAGTCAGGCCTTATGCGCATCCAACAGGTGGGTGGCGCAAGCCTCGGTGATCGCACAATGATTGACGCGCTCGCTCCAGCGCTTGATGCTTTGCCAGTCGGTCTAGCCGCTGCTGCGTCTGCTGCACGCAAAGGCGCAGATCATACTGCTGCCATCATCCGCGCCAAAGCGGGTCGCGCCAGCTATGTATCCGAAAGCCACCTCGCTGGCCACAATGACCCTGGAGCTGAAGCGGTGGCGCGTTTGTTTGAAGAATTGTTTCAGACCATTGAAGCTTTGCGTTGAAAGGGCGGGCAAAGTTGAAGCAGTACTTTCGCCAACAAACATAGATGATGTCGCATCGACAACGCATGTTTTTGCATCTCGATCATAGTGTTGAAGACTCGCGCAACGTTAACGTGATTAAATTTTTGTCTGCAGTGAAATCCACTCCTATTTTCGTGTGCAAATCGTGTGCAGTGACAGAGCGTAACCCGTGTATAAACCGTGAAAACGTGTGCAAATTTTGCACACAAGTTCTCTGTTTAGTCCACTAAAATTTAAGCGCAAACTATTGAATTACAAGAATAAAAAGTCGCCAGCTTGCCCGTTATGGATGTGGGCGACAATACATGGCAGTCAATATGTTAAGCGGCGGCGCGTGTGCCACGTGTGCAGTAAGGCAGGGCGTATTCTGTGATTTTCGAAGCAAATTTGCAATGGGCAGACCCCAGCCGGAATATGTATTGTCGCGATTTTAGGTGTGATTGATTGCTCGACACTGTATTACTCTAATGCTTTCGGCGGTTGCCGGAGCGCATTTGAAAGTGGTTTTTCGTAGCCTTCGATTTTTAGACACTTGATGACTTCACTACTTCCATTATTTCATGTTCCGATCCTGTTGTTATTTGGGGAGCGGGTTTAAACATATGGGAGATGGCATTGTCATCGGCATTGATGCTGGTACATCCGTTTTGAAATCTGTTGCATTTTCGGTAGATGGCAAGCAACTATGGAAGGGAGGCTTTAGCCGACTCCGCTAACCCTTTCACGGAGTCGGCTAAAGCCT
>CAXTLE010000308.1:0-3932 GCA_964244855.1 uncultured Aestuariivirga sp.
CCCTTCTGCTCGTCGTGGGCCGTGGCGCGTCTGATCCAGACGCCAATTCCAATGTTGCCAAAGTCATGCGCATTCTCTGGGAAGGCTTTGGTTTTGGCTGGGGCGAAGTGGCCTATTCCGGTGTTACGTTCCCGCTCGTCGAACCCGCACTTGAACACATCATCAAACTCGGCTTCAAACGCATCATCGTATTCCCCTATTTCCTGTTCACGGGCGTGCTGGTGCAAAGGATCTACATGGCAACCGATGCCGTGGCCGCAAAACACCCCAATGTCGAGTTCCTGAAAGCGCCTTACCTCAACGACCATCCCGCCGTTGTGGAAACCTTTGTCGAGCGCATCGAGCAGATTATCTCGGGCGACATCGCCATGAACTGCCAGATGTGCAAGTACCGTACGCAAGTTCTGGGCTTTGAGGCAGAAGTCGGTGCGGTGCAGGAAAGTCATCATCACCATGTTGAAGGCATGAGTGCCAAAGCCTGCACCCATTGCGACGTACAAGGAAACTGCACCGGTCTCTGTCAGGATGGGCCATTCAAACTCGCCTCCAAGCCGCAGGCCCACGGTCACACACACGATCACGGTGACCACACCCACGCCATTTATCCACATGCAGATCATCCACTCGGTCCCAAAAGCATGAAGAAATAATGGATTACCTGCGTGACCCCTCAGCCATCTATGCACGGTCATTTGAAATGATCCGCGCCGAAGCTGATTTTGCATCAGTGCCAGAGAATGCGCACCACATTGCAACGCGGGTCATCCACGCATGCGGCATGGTCGAGATAGTCGACGACATCATCATCACGCCGGACTTCACGCCAGTCGCTATGAAAGTTTTGCAAGCAGGCGCTCCCATTTTCGTCGACGCTGAAATGGTCCGCCATGGCATCATTGCCCGGCAAATCAAAACCGGAAACGACATCATCTGCACACTGAACGATCCCCGCGCCCGCGAGCTTGGCATTGCAAAGTCAATCACCCGCTCAGCCGCAGCACTCGAACTGTGGACACCACAACTCGAAGGCTCCATCGTCGTCATCGGCAATGCACCCACCGCACTCTTTGCGCTGCTTGAAATGATTGATGCAGGCGCCCCCAAACCCGCTGCCATCGTTGGCTTCCCCGTGGGCTTCGTGGGTGCTGCCGAAAGCAAAGCTGAACTCGCTGCCAATCCACGCGGCATTCCCTTCGCCACCATCAGGGGCCGCAAGGGCGGCTCCGCCATGGCCTCATCGGTGATCAACGCATTGACGGGGAACATATGATGACACATTGGCTCACTATCATCGGCATTGGTGAAGACGGCTGGACCGGGCTATCGGCCAAGGCGCGTGAGGCCATTCATTCAGCGCTGCACATCATCGGCTCGACGCGCACGCTCGCAATGTTGCCGCCAACGCTTGCACAGGTTCACGAATGGCCACAACCATTCTCCGCCGTCGTCGAACAACTGGAACCGCTGCGCGGCCACCCAACCGTTATCCTCGCCACCGGGGATCCGATGAACTACGGTGTAGCGCGTAAAATCCTGACGTTCATTCCAAAGACCGAAGTTACCATACTCACGCATTTCTCAGCCTTCTCGCTGGCGGCGGCAAGAATGGGCTGGTCCCTGCCCGACTGTGATTGCTTCACAATTCACGGCAGGCCCGCCGCCAACATCGAAACCTTTATTCAACCGGGCGCACGGCTGCTTGTACTCACCGAAGACGAAACCTCAATCGCCGAAGTCTGTCGCCGATTGATCGCACGCGGCTTTGAAACATCAGACATCACAGTCCTCGAAAACATGGGCGGAGCCAAAGAGCGCGTCACATCTTTCACCGCCAACATGATCCCACACATGGATTGGTCGCCCCTCAACAGCATCGCCATCCATTGCAAAGCCTCAAACCACGCGAAAATCTGGTCACGCCTCGCAGGACTACCGGATGACGCATTTGTACATGATGGCAAGATCACCAAGCGCGAAGTCCGCGCCGCAACCCTTGCAGCACTCCGCCCTGCACCTGATCAAATCCTCTGGGACGTCGGGGCAGGCTCCGGTTCTATCGGCATTGAATGGATGCGCTCCACCCGGGGCTGCGAGGCCTATGCCATCGAAGCATTGGAAGACCGTCGCGCCATGATCGCAACCAACGCAGATCAATTGGGAACACCGCGGCTGCACATCATCCCTGAAGCTGCTCCCGCAGCCTATGCCAACCTGCCCCGCCCCCACGCTGTATTCATCGGTGGTGGAATATCGGTACACGGAACATTTGAGGGCGCATGGGACGCTTTGTTGCCCGGCGGCACCATGGTCTCAAACGTCGTTACCATCGAAGGTGAAATGCACCTCTACGACCTGCAGGAAAAACACGGCGGTGAACTGGTGCGCATGGACGTCTCTACACTTACCAAAGTTGGCCCCCACCGCGCGCTAAAACCACGCATGGCCGTCACCCAATGGCGGGTGCGAAAGCCATGACAGGAACACTCTATGGTGTTGGCGTGGGCCCTGGCGACCCTGAACTGATGACAGTCAAAGCCTGCCGCTTGATCAGCATGGCTAAGGTCATTGCCTATCTCGCCGCCAACGGAAATGAATCAACAGCCCGCACCATTGCAAAACCCTTCATGCCCGATGACGCAGAAGAAATCGCCATCAACATGCCAATGCGTGTCGAACGTGAACCGGCTCAAAAGGCCTATGACGACGGCGCTTCCGCAATTTCGAAACATCTCGAAAACGGAGAAGATGTTGTCATGCTGTGCGAAGGCGATCCATTCTTCTACGGCAGCTTCATGTATATGTTTGAGCGTCTGTCCGAACGATACACAACAGTAGTTGTACCGGGCGTCACTTCCATTACAGCCGCCGCCTCAGCCATCGGCCAACCGCTGTGTGAGCGCGACGAAATATTGAAAGTGCTCCCCGCAACAATGGCCGAAGCAGACTTGCGCCGCGAACTCTCAACAACAACAGCGGCCGCCATCATCAAGGTTGGCCGTCACTTTGAAAAAGTAAAACGCGTGCTCAACTCCCTGCACCTCGAAAGCAGCGCAACCGCCGTCGAATACGCCACCCACGACAACCAGATGATCCGCGACATCACCCAAATTACAGAGGACAACTTGCCCTATTTCACCACCATCATCGTTCGCAAGAAGACTTGATCCGTATGCGGAACATCATCGTCATTCTCGGTCCATCCGCCATGCCGTTGGCCAAGCGCTTGCGCAGTTTGCTGTTTGCTGAAATACACGGCCCCGAAGGCGTTGAAGGCGTCAACCGCAGCTATGCCAAGGCCACGCGCCACATTGCAGAACTTTTCAACGAAGGCCACGCCATCATCGGCATTTGTGCGGCGGGCATTCTGGTCCGGGCCCTTGGCCCGCACACAAAGGACAAACACACCGATCCCCCTGTCATCGCGCTCTCAGAAGGCGGCGAATACGCCATTCCCTTGCTGGGGGGTCACCACGGCGCAAATGAGTTGGCCCGCAAAATTGCCGATATCACTTCAGGTCATGCCGCTGTTACCACCGCCAGCGATGTCATGTTGGGCGTCTCCCTCGATGAGCCTCCAGAAGGCTATGTGCTCGCTGATTTGACATTGGTAAAACCAGCCACCGCGAAATTATTGTCCGGAGAAAAACTTACAGTCATTGCAGGTGAAGCACCTTGGTTGGCGGGCATAACCGACCCACGCGGAACGATTCCAATCGCGGTAACATCCCGCTTAGCCCAACCCGGTGAGTTCATTTATCATCCAAAAACCTTGAGCGTTGGCATAGGTTGCGAGCGCGGCACGGATCCTGCGGAAGTGCGCGAACTGATCGAAGCTACACTGGCTGAACATGGATTGGCCGCCGCCTCCATCGCCACTTTCGCATCCATCGATTTGAAGGAAGATGAAGCCGCGATATCCGCCTTGGGCCACG
>CAXTLE010000309.1:0-3924 GCA_964244855.1 uncultured Aestuariivirga sp.
CCCGCAAAAGGTGCCGCACCTGCCAAGGGCGCTGCTCCTGCAAAGGCCGCTGCGCAAGCGAAAGCTGCTGCTGCGCCTGCTGCGAAGAAGAAGTAAGCTTTACAAATTGCGGAATGAAAACGGCGGACCAGACATGGTCCGCCGTTTTTGTTTGGGGTGCAATCCGTTTTGGAAATTATACCACCATTCAAATGAAGGGACCTCATCAGCCCTTCGGGCAGCTTCTCCAGCGGAGAAGCGACTCGGTGAACGACCTCCCTCAATGCCTACGAAATCTCAGAAAATGGTCGATATCTCGCAACGAGTCCCTTCCCCTCTGGGGAAGGTGCCGAGCGAATGCGAGGCGGATGAGGTCTCTTTGGCGGCCATATGCGATAGCCGTAGCCACAGGGGGGAGGGAACTTCACTGGAGTTTGGAATGAGAGCAGAGGTCAATTCAAATGACGGTTGGTATTGGAGTGCTGTCCAGTCAATTGGAACCAGTCCCTCACACCTCGTCATTCCCACGAAAGTGGGAATGACGGGAACCTTGAGTTCACTTGACCGTCCGATGCAATAGTTGAGTAGGTCAGTTTGAATTTCAAAGCGGCGTCATTGACACAAGCGCTACAGTGTCTGCATCCCAAGGTACAGCAGACGAAATGATCAACGACCCAATCTGCCGCTTAGGGCAAGGAGAAGACTTCACCTTCTGCGGGTGCCTAGCTTATCATTATACAAATTACGTGTTGAAACTTAGGAGTAGTTGTGCGTGTAACTGGGCGAACTCAAAAATTTCTTCAGCCAGGTTGTTCAAAAGAATTTCTCGACGATCTTCTCGGCCATGCGCTTGTATTGGCTGGAGCGATAAGCGCTAAAGTCGAACTTCCCGATTCCAACAAGTTGCTTTGAAAGTAGACTCCTCTCGATTTTTGTTTTTTTCTCTATCAGCAACCTAGTCACAATCAGAAAACAATTGATGTATGTTGTAGTCAAAACTCTATCCTTAACCTTTTTGCTTGTTGTCCATCGTTCGTTGGGAAGTTGGCTTTGAAATGCCGCTAGTACCTCGGTGATTTTACTAGAACAGTGGTCAATGTATTTCTCAAGCAAACTCTCGTTGCTGCCGTCTGCAAGACCGGCCTTATCTGGGTTGGCCCAAACGCTGTAGAGAGAATCCGATCCGCTAGTCTTGACAAGCGGCCTCAGTCCAAAACTTATAATCGACGAAGTCTTCATCTTTTCTGCTTCAAAAAAGTATTGCTGCACATAGCCTGCAAGAGGGCCTTGCTTCGATAGTTTAGACAACACTCTTGTTGCAATTGACTCTGTAGAAAGCGGATCGAGCACTAGACCTATTGCTTGCTTTAGTTCAGTCTTAGCAGTGGACTGATTTGAGTTGATCTCAAGAAATAGGCGCGCCTCGAATCTTTCGCGTTGAGATTCGGTAACATCCTCCGGGAAAATTATTCCGGTGACTAGGAGATTTTGTTGATCTCTTAGCAAGGCAATTGCAGGGTCATCGTTTGACGTTTCATGGTAGGCAAAAATGCGGTGTTGACCATCAATGATTCCAACGCAGTTTGGCCTTGAGGGTAACTTGAATTTCACTGGAGCTGTGATCTTGAGGTCATCGAGCTTTACGGTGTTTGCTTTTTCGTCGATGAGCTTTACATCGGAAGGCAAAGTCACAACAATGTTGTTAATGAAAACTCGTTTCTGCGTTTTAAGGTATTCACGTATCTTCTCAATTTTTGAGCTCTTGATCATTCGCTGGTACGGATTGACAGTTGCTCTCCAACCATCTTTGCGCAGAACATAACCGGTCTTTAGAAGAGCTGCGGGATCGGCGTAGAAGGTAACTACTTTGTAGCCTGCATCGAAGTGTGAATGAGCTTCGGGTAGAACTGAACCGTGGTAGTCATTCGAAGGTAACGCTACATCTATCTTGGCGTTGCTCCCGACCTCACTTGGCTTTAGGCCCAAGAAATGTAGCAGCTCGTAACGGGAGGATTTCTTAATCGCTTCAGAAAGTGACTTGAAGTACTGTGCAATCGGGTAGTCAAGATAGACTGGTCCGGGCACATTTATTTTGTAGTGCCCATCAAAATCTTTCCTGGAACAATAAATGATCTTAACAACACGGTGGGTTGAGTGATACTTGGTTTGAAAATGAGTGGCCGCATCTGGAAATTTGTTCGCAAGAAAAGTCAGAAAATCCTGCGGCGCGCCAAGAATTTTGTCGAACAAGATTTTCTTTGGCTTAAGGTGATCGCCCACGTCGGTGGAAGTAGTATATTCGGCACCCACAATGATGTTTTCAAAAACAAAGAAATCGTCCAGATCGCCCCTTTGGCCTTGGAACTCAAACTCTTTGTCAGATACGCCAGCAATCCTTGTAAATCCTGCACGAACAAAAATATTGCGGATAATAGTCCTGTGTTCTGACTTGAATTTTGCTTCCGCGCGTTCATTCGCAGAAAGTTTCTTCTTCTTTTTCGCTTTCTTCGGCGGCTTCAT
The DNA here is from genome assembly GCA_964244855.1 of uncultured Aestuariivirga sp. Lineage (GTDB taxonomy): Bacteria > Pseudomonadota > Alphaproteobacteria > Rhizobiales > Aestuariivirgaceae > Aestuariivirga. The sequence goes on from CAXTLE010000309.1 coordinate 2,500, forward strand.
TCTGCCGCAACTTTCATCCACTCATGCGGCACTTGAGTTACCTTCTGGTTCACATCTGGGGCGACTGTCTTCTGCCCTGACTTGCGGAGTCTGATTTTGCCTGTCCGGAGCTGCTCGACGCGATCTCTGGTCAGTTTGATGTATTCTTCACTTCGATCAATTGCTACTGCTTTTCTGCCGTTCTTTACTGCCGCGATGGCCGTGGTTCCCGCGCCCACAAATGGATCCAGTACTGTATCGCCAGACATTGTCAGTGCTAGGATGAATCTTTCAGCCAGCTCGTTGGGAAACTGACATGGATGAGGAGTGAGCTCCGGATGATTTGCTTTCACGTTCGGAAAATCAAGAATAGGTTGAAGAAATAGGTCATCCCGAGGTGAGAATGTCCAAAAATCCGAAGGATTCTTTCCAAGCGGGTTTCCACTTGGCATTCCGGCCTTGATGCCCTTTGATGCCGCGTGGCGCTTGCCGGGATACAGTTGCGGAACCCGAATAGGGTCCAAGTTAAAGAAATAATCATCTGTTTTGGTAAACCACAAAACAGTTTCATATCTGCCAGACAACCGTCTTTTGGCGTTGAGACCAAAATTGAACTGCCAAATCAGTCGGTTTCGGAGTTTCCAACCACGCTTAAAGAACATTTCGTAAAAATAGTAATCGAGCGGATAAACAGCACCCTTATCGACAAAATTCCCCACTTGCCAGCAAATGCTGCCTGTTGGACTGACTTTGTCGCAAAGTTCTCCGACGATGGGGTCAAGCCATTTGACATATTGGTCCAACGACATGACTTGGTCGCGTTCGTATATTTTTCGTAGGTTATAGGGTGGAGAAGTCAACACAAGCTGCACAGAATTACTCTCTACTTCACGCAAGCCGATAGACACGTCGGCCTGTAACAAAATCAGCTCATCATCTTCATAAAATCTGATTTTCTTACCGACACTCCGGACGCGTGCCATATGTTCTTCGCCTCCCAAATTTGAATTAAGACATTTTGGTACCCTATTTGGAAGATTCTGCCAACCTACCTACGCAATTACACTGAAAGTAAACAGAGACATTTGTCGCTAGGCCCCCTGCTAAGCACCTGTTCCCGGTTTGCCGACCATTCTTCTTGGTGCACCAGCAGGCCTTGAAAGCGGATGATTTGGTGAGGGCTTTAAACTGGCGCTTGTGAATTCTCTTCGGCTGTCAAACTGTTCGCTTCACGGTCACAAGCGCTAATTCTGGCATGTCGCGTCCGTGCCCGGTCAGTAATCAGGTACGAAAATTCAAGCTGACCTACTGCTGATTCGCCCCTTGACGTCGTTCTGTATTTGTTCTATTCGACGCTCATGAACTGGACTCGCGCCATCGACATCAACCGAGACGCTCTCACCCACATTATCGCGGGGCTGGTGGCGTTGTTGGCGGCTCAGGGGG
>CAXTLE010000310.1:0-3911 GCA_964244855.1 uncultured Aestuariivirga sp.
CAAATGGTTGGCCATTTATTGGCCATTTGAAAGAGGCATGAAATGGCAACAGTTTCACTTGCAGGTGTCGGAAAATCCTACGGCGCACAATCGGTCGTGCGCGACATCAATCTCGATATCGCTGACGGCGAATTCATCGTTTTGGTGGGGCCATCTGGGTGCGGCAAATCCACAATTCTGCGGATGATTGCGGGCCTTGAAGACATTACGCATGGCGACCTCAGCATAGGCGGCAAGGTCGTCAACGAAATGGAAGCCCGTGAACGCAATCTTGCGATGGTATTTCAAGATTACGCGCTTTATCCCAACATGACCGTTGAGGCCAACATGGGCTTCGGCCTGAAGATGAATGGCGTTGCCGCACCTCAGCGCGCCGCACGGGTGCGTGAAATCGCCAAGCTCCTGCAAATTGAGCCTTATCTTGCTCGTAAGCCTAAGGCATTGTCAGGCGGCCAACGCCAACGCGTGGCCATGGGCCGTGCCCTCGCCCGAAAAGCACAACTCTTTCTGTTCGATGAACCACTGTCCAATCTTGATGCCAAGCTCCGCATGGAAGTGCGTACGCAAATCAAACTGTTGCATCGTGAACTTGGCATGACCTCCGTTTTCGTGACACATGACCAGACCGAGGCCATGACCTTGGCTGATCGAATTGTCTGCCTGCAGGGCGGCAACATTGCTCAGGTTGGTACGCCGGAAGATCTGTATTCGCGCCCGGCCAATGTGTTTGTGGCAAGCTTCATCGGCTCACCGCAAATCAACCTGCTGCCCGCCAATGTTATAAAGGGCGCGTTGAAACTGGCCGATGGGCAAGTGATCAACCCGGCAAAGTCCCTTACGTTGGAAGAAGGACGTTCCGTTTTGGTAGGTTTGCGCCCCGAAGACCTGACCGACGAGTCGCGTGTCAGCTCAATGAGCAACCCGCAATCGGTGAAGTTCGACTACCTCGTGCCGGAGACATTGGGCTCAGATACTTATCTGATCGGTGACATCGCAGGCACAAGAGTCACCGCCCGTTGCGCACCAGTAACGCGGCCCAAGTCTGGCGCAAAGCTCACACTACATGCCGACACAAACCATCTGCACTTGTTTGATCCGAAGACGCAAGAGCGGATCTGACACTGTTTTCACCACATAAACTCGTTATGGCCTGAAGCTTAAGCTCCAACCATCCCATCCACAATTTTCTCCGCCACCATCATGATCGGGGCCTGTATGTTGGCTGTCGGCACGCGGGGCATGATACTGCCATCAATGACGCGCAAGGATTCTATCCCATGCACGCGGCCATCGCCATCGGTCACGGCCATGCTGTCCGCGCCCATGCGGCAGGTGCCGGCGGGGTGGTGTTCGGTGTTGGCGTTGTTGCGCAGCCAGTGGGTGATGTCGTCATCACTCGCGCCATCCAGATCAGGATCAAGCGAGGCGGAGCGGAATTCATCCCATGGCTTTTGTGCTGCCATTTCTCGCGTGCGTTTGATACCGTCCACCATCTCTTTCACGTCGCGTTGTTCGTCGAGATAATTGAAGTGAATGGCGGGATGAGCCTTCGGGTCTGCTGATTTAAGGCGGATGCGGCCACGGCTATAAGGACGCATTTGGCTGACGAAATATTGGAAGCCATCTCCCAGCACCACTTTGCCATCCTGAAAATCCGCGAGGAAGCCCAGGAATTCGTGCTGCATGTTGATGTAAGATGCGCCAGAACCGCCGTCGAAAAAAGCACCAACTTCAAAGAAGTTTGATGCGCCCAAACCAGTCTTAAACAACAGCCATTCGAGACCAAGCTTGGCTTGTCCCAAAAGTCCGAGTTGCGCCTTGATGGAAACAGGCTTGCTACAACTGTAGCGTAAAGGGGCAACAATATGATCTTGAAGATTTTCTCCTACACCCGGCAAATCCAGCGCAAGCTTGATGCCATGTTCTTTCAGATGATCGGCAGGCCCAATACCAGAGAGCATCAGAATTTGCGGTGACGCGATTGTGCCAGTACTGAGAATGACTTCACGCCTCGCCTCTATCACCGAAGTTGTGCCACCGATGACACACTCTACACCAACAGCCTTTGTGCCATTGAGACATAGCTTGTTCACAAAAACATCGGTCCTGATTGTAAGATTGGGGCGATTCTTCACTGGCTTGAGATAGGCCTCGGCAGCGCTACAGCGAACGCCATTTCGAATATTGGCTTGTGTCAGATGTGTGCCTTCTTGCACCCTGCTATTGTAGTCCTCGGCCTGTGGCAGTCCCCACGCTTCTCCAGCACGCAGAAACCGATCGTAAAAAACATGGTCGCCCTTGCTTTCAATCACACTGACCGGACCATCATGCCCGCGTGATGGTGAATGAGAACCATGATATGTTTCCAGTTTTTTGAAGTACGGCAAGCAATCCGCATAGGACCAGCCCTTAATGCCAAAATCTTTCCAGCTATCATAATCCTTCGGATTTCCGTGTACCCAGACCATGCCATTGATCGCTGAACTTCCGCCCAACCCACGTCCGCGTGCTTGACCTAAGCGACGGTTGTTCAAGTGAGGTTCGGGCTCGCTCGTATAACGCCAATTGTAAATCTTGCTTTCGATGGGAAAGGTCAAGGCCGCTGGCATGCGAATGGTTAACGCATTTGCAACCGGTCCTGCCTCAAGCAAACACACGCTCACGCCTTTTTGCGCGGACAGGCGGTTTGCCAAAACACAACCAGCAGACCCAGCGCCAACAATTACATAATCAAAACTGGCCACGTATTTTTTTCCTTTCGAACATCGTCGGCGTTAAACAATGCCCGTAACTTTGGTCGCATTGATAAAACGACCCGCAACAAAGCCGCGTGCATCAGCCAATGGTATTTGGATCAGTTGAATGAAAATCGCTTCCATCAGTGGATTGAGCGGCAAAGCCACGTCCGGATAGGTGAAGACGCAAAGACCCGCAGCCTCGGCGGGTGCCGAGGCCGCAGGCGCTACGGCGACAACTTTACCGCCCAGGGAGGTGATCTTTTCGATCAGGGCAGTATCAATGTCACGCGTTTTAAGGTCACCAAGGAAAATCACCATCTGGAAACCGGGTCTTACCAATTCGATTGGACCATGGCGGAATTGGCCGCCGGACAGCGCTGTGCAATGTAACTTTGCTGCCTCTTGGGTCAAAAGGGCCGCCGTTTGTGCGGAACCCAAACTCTTCCCACGCCCTACATAAATGAGAGGTTTCTGGGCATCCAGGAACTGTGCGACATGGGAGATTCCCGGTTGCCAGTCTTTGAGCATTCCGCCACAGACCTCGGCAGCCTCCGCCAAATCCTTGTTGCCTTGTGCCATGGAACCACGCAACGCAGCTCCTAATAGGTGAAGACAGGCAAAGCCGCCGGTATAGGATTTGCTCGAAACCGTCATCTCCGGGCCAGCCATCGACGCCAACCGGATATCAGCCCATTTCGCCAGGCTGTTCACGGGCTGGTTGGTGACGGAGACAACTGCGGCTGGCCTGATGCCCGGCAGTTTTGTCAGTTCAACAATTTCGCCACTTTCACCGGATTGGGATACCGCAACCATCAGGCTGCGGCGGCTGATCATATCCGGTATCTGCTGCACCAATTCGGAAGAGTCGATCAAGCAAACTGGCACTGAGAGGCATTGTGAAAGCTGAAGAAAGAGGGGGTAGGAGCCATGTAGTGAGCCTCCCATGCCAGTGAGCACCAATCGGTCAAAGTCACCCGCGCGCAGACGAGATGTCAGCTCGTGCAAATCTTCGTTCGTGTCTTTGCCAAGCCCACGCGCCAAATTCGAAAGCATTGCCGGTTGTTCCAGAATTTCGTCGAGGTAAGACGCTGTCATGATGGGATCCGTTCATTGCGTTGATAGGGGAAGCAAAGGGCTGCAGCACCTACAAGACCGGCCTTGCTGCCGAGCATT
>CAXTLE010000311.1:0-3903 GCA_964244855.1 uncultured Aestuariivirga sp.
TCACAAGTTTGTATGCTTGTTACGCTTTTCACCCGCTGGAACAATCCACCCAAGCGACCGCGCGCAATTTCGGCAAACACGCCATCAGGGAAGTGCTCGAGATAAGCGAGATAGGCTTGATCTGTGTCAGCTTGTTTGATCAGGTTCCAGTAGCGCAGTTCATCAGCCGTGCCTGTGCCGTCGGGCGGAGAAAATGAGCCATCGCTTGAAGGCAATTGCATTTCACCATTTTGTGACTGACGTTGCAGCCAGGCTTTGCGTGACAGCAGCAGCAGGGTGTCATCAATGCCTTCGGTCGTCTCAGTTGCACAAGGCCCTACCATGTTGACGAGGTCGCGCATGGTTTGGCGTTTGGCACCGTCGGGCAACAGTGCCAGTCGCTGCAGCAAAGCCGGATCATTGACTAAGCCTTCGGTGGCAAGCGCCAACGAGGTGTACCAGACTGCCTTGTTTGGATTGCGCAAACCATCCAGGCCTTCAGCAAAAATCTGGCTGAGGTTTGCAACACCGCCCTGATTGCCTAACTCAGCACCCATCTCATACCACTTGATGGCCTTGCGCATGTCTTTGCGCAGACCATTGCCGCTGAAATATAACTGACCGAGATCTGTGGCGGCATTGAAGTGGCCTGCGAAAACTCCAGCGTTGTTACGCGACGCTTTTTTCACACTGCGGCTGACCGAAGCTTCGAGGAAACCGGCTGCACGTTTGGGGCTGGCTTTCAAGGCACCACCATAAAGATAGAGCGTGCCCATTTCGTCCAGGGCGTCGCTATTGCCCAGTTCAGCAGCCCGTTTGAGCATCTCGAAGCCGAGTTTGACATTGGCTTTAACGCCCTGCCCTTTCACAAGGTTGCGGCCATAGGAGAGAAGCCCCGCTGGGTCTCCCTTTTCGGCTGCCAGTTTGAAAAACACATTGGCTTCCTCAAGCGTTTCCGCCAAAAGACCCAGCTGGTTGAAAGCCCGTACGTGGCCCTTGTCGGCCGCCTGTTGAATGAGTTTGCGCGCCTCGTCCTTATGTCCAAGCCGTAAATGCGCCCGGCCCAGCTGATAGATATATCGAACAATCAGAGGGTGTTCGGCCACAGCTTTCTGGCAAGCGGCCAAGGCTTCCGTCACGTCGATCTCATCCAGTTCCGCACCTTTGGACACGGCTTGAAGATCCAGCGGTTCAGCCGCCAGCAAATCGCACTCATGCATGCGCTGTTTGATTTTCAATTGAACGGGCAAGGCTGCGCCATCAGATGATATGGCAGCCGTTTCAACGACAACAGCAGGGACCAGAATGGCAGAAGAATTCGCCTCTCTGAAGACTTGTACATCAGTTGAAGGTTCAAATTTAAGAGCCTTGAATTTGTCAAAATCGACGACCGCACCTTCTGACAATATTTGCCCTTCAACCGACAGCGTTCCGGAGAGTGGCATCTGCATGAGCTTGTAAGCTTTAGCCTCCGGTAGCGTATGTGCTGTCTCTTCATCAAAGACGCTTTGCTCACCAGCGCCTAATGTAACAGGACCCGCCAGAACTTGCTGGGTGTTTGCATTCAACTGAATTTCGGCAAGCGTCTTGGTGATCACCGGCACATTGGTGGCGAGGGATTTGGCAAGCACATCATTCAGAAAAACCGGCTTCACCAATGTGCTGTTGATCCACGGTCTCTGGTTTTTTTGGGTTGCTTCCCAAACTTCTGCCGTTACCTCCATCAAGGCTGTCTGCACGTCGATGTTTTGTGAGAAGGAATGTTTTATGACGGCACTTGTGAAGGGAGAGTTTGCTCCGGAACCATCCAGCGCCACTTTGCCAGGTTCAGTTGCATAGGCAATCAGACTGCCGATTGCACCTTTCTGTTCGGCCAGGCCTTTGCCTGCCGGTTTTTCTGCTTCATCGGTTCCCAAAAGAAAGGCGCGGTCATTGAAGGGGTTGTCGCGGCAGGCGTCAAGATAGATCAGCTGGGCTTGGGAATTGCTTTGCATGTATAGCAAAATGGTCTGCAGGCTGAAGGTTTGGGTTTCGAGGTCCTGCGGTTCATTCAATGTTGCGTCCACTGGAATGATGCGGTTTTCGCCGCTCACTTCAATGCCGTGCCCGGAATAGTAGAACAGGCTGATGTCCGCTCCATTGAGGGCGCGTGCATAACGCTCAACGGCTTTCTCCAATTCAACGCGCGAGAGATCAATGGCCGTGACGACTTCGAAACCCTGTTTACGCAAGGCTGTCGAAACCGCTTCCGCGTCATTTTTGGGATTGGGAAGTTGTGGCACAGACTGGTAAGCGCCATTGCCAACGACAAGAGCGACCCGACGACCCTCTGCAAAGCAAATTGCCGACAACAAAAACGTAAAGACAATCAATGCAACGGCGGCTGAAACCAAAAGCAGCAGCCGTTGTGAATTTAGACGCAGCGTAGTCATCTGCCCTCCGCAGTCGAGAGCCCCGGTCGCAAGCTAGACGTGCGCTGATAAAGTTTCAAGGCCAGATATTTTAAGCGCGGCCAAACAATCGGTCTAACGATAACCGACCCGAACCCAGCACCAAAATGGACAAGGCCATGGCAGCCCAGGTCAGATGGATTGGCCAGCCCGATGGAATGGTCAGCTGAATGACGAGTGTCATGATGAGCAGGGCGAAAGCCGCAAACCGGCTGAACAAACCGAGCGCCAGCAGGATCGGGAAAACAATTTCCGCCACCCCGGCCCCGTAGGCCATCAGGGATGGATAGGGATAATCATAGATTTTTCCCATGATGTGAAATTTGAATTCTTCTTGAAACAACAAAATAACACTGTCTGAAAGCCGTCCAATACCTGACCATTTGGTCAAGCCGGATTTGAAAAAGGGAACGGCCAAACCAAATCGCAGCGCAACCGAAACCAGCGAGTCGGGCACGTGGCGTGTAAAGGCATTTTCGAGGGACAAGATCAAGCTCATGACTTCATGCCTACAGGTTTATTGACGAAAACGCGCCAAGGTTCAGCAACAATTGCAATGTGAAAGCAAGATCAAAGCCAGCATTAGCGTCATTTGCAAGCTCAGTTGCTTCACTCAAGCATTTACCTGCCGCGAGATATTTCACAAATGTAAACTGCCCTGACGATATTGAGGTCAAGATCACGTCCAGATTTGGCCTCGTCACCAAGGCCCATTCGGCCAAGCCCGGGTTGGACACCTGCGGCAAGCCATCGCCACGGTTGGCTTTGGCAATTGACACAACTGAAAATCCAGATGCCAAAGTGTAAAGCGCCGGATGCGGTTCAAACACTACTTCTCCCAGTCGTTCGGGCGATACTCGCGAAAGAAACTCAGGTCGTAAAATTTTTGCGTCGGCGGAATGATGTGCTTCACGCATCATGATTTCAAGGTGAGCAACATCATGCAAGTAGGGATAGCCTGACAAATCAGGTTGCGTGGCCAGAAAGCTTGGAAAGCTACCGCCATATCGAAACATCAACGGGCTGCGTGGCGGATTAGACCTTCCATATTCGCGTGAAAGTCCCGCAAAGTAAGTATCCCCCAACAACCGACGCACAGCCGGAAAATTGGCTTCCATCGCGCGGACGAGCCCTGACACAACATTATTGCGATAAACAGCAAAGCGTCGGGGGACGTGACCTTTGAGTCCTGCAGGAAGCGATGAGTCCGGCCGCAGCAAGGCGCTCGCAAATACGTCAGATCGCATGGCGACGTCTGGATTGAGTATTCTTGGTCAAGATACGTCGCGCTGCCAATGCTTCGGACTTGAGGACCGACCATGCAGGCACATGGTTGTCCCATTCTATCAATGTGGCGATGGGACCAGTTCTTGCAACGATGGTTTCGTAAAGTGACCAGACTTCGTCACAGATTTTACGATCATGACTGTCAATAAGCAAAGATTCGCCGCCAGCGCCTTGCTCAACGGCGTGA
>CAXTLE010000312.1:0-3897 GCA_964244855.1 uncultured Aestuariivirga sp.
GGCCTAAACGACCATATCATCCGGCGGAAAAGTCTTTGGCACGTCAACGCCAATGAACTTGAGAATTTTGCTGCACTCTATCATCTCAATAATCGTCGAAGAACGCGTGTCGCACTGGAGCTCAATTCAATTCGCTCAAAATACAATTTGATGGACGCTGTGGATTCCCATCCCGCTGATACTTCACTCGCGCGATGGATTGGCCCGATAAGCAACTCAATTCGGCGAATTGGTGAAACAGTAAAAGGAGACCCAAACAAGTTTCGACTTGCCATTGAAGCCATAGAAGCTCCCGCTTCAAATTGGGCAAAAGCGCAAGATGAGGCAACTTTAGAAAAAATGGGAATCGATGTTCACAGTGAGCAGGGAATTGCCTACGAACTGTATCAATCTACCAGACGCTGGTTTTTATATGCAGAACTTCTCAGTAGGTTTACCGATGAGGCCAAACAAAATCTTGAAACCAGAAATCGCCCTAGCAAATTGAAAGAAGCAAAAGGCTTGGTTGCGGATGCTCCGGGGAAAGAGACTTACCTGTATGGGGTTTGGCTTCCGTTACTCTATACTTGCATAATGGGCGCAAAATTCGGAATTTCTAAAAGTACTGACGGTCAGCAAGTTAGAAACACAACGGGCGTTGCCTTCGTCATTAATGTTGCAGCTGTTATTGGGCTTACTGCAACTCCTGCCAATGTGGCCGACCATTTCAACAAAGCCAAACGATACATAAAGTCCCAACTCGAATCTAAACAGGTTGTTCCCCCGTCCGAATAAAACACGGCAACCACCCGTCACAACGTTTTGGCACCGACCTACATCACCTCCACCAGCCGCATGAACACGACGTGCTTCATGTCTGCGCTGGCAAACAGAGGTGCATCATGCCCCGCGCATATACCATTACTGAATTTGCAGAAACCTACAAACTTGGCCGGACAAAAATCTGGCAACTCATTCGTGACGGCCAGTTGAAGGCCGTTGCAGTCGGTTCGAAGAAACTCATTCGCGCCGATGATGCAGAGGCTTGGTTCGCCAGCCTCGATGCAAAGCCCAGCAAACATGCAGCATAAAAAGAAAGCCCAGCGGCAAGGCTGGGCTGAGTCTCCACTCCCCAATCAAAGGAACATTGACCGTGCATCACATAGCACCCCCAAAAACTGAAATCCATCTTCCTCTTTTCGCGTGGGCTTATCGTCCCCGCGCAAAGCGCTTCCCTCAAATCCGACGCTGGCATGTTGACAGCAATCTGTGTGTTTCGGGAATTGAGGTGAAGCATGGGTAACCGCATCAAAGTCACCGCTCGCATTTTGCCCGATGGCAAGCCCTTCACTGCAACAGGGCAAGAGGGGCGAACACTTCTCTTGCTTCACGAAAAGGCCAATCGTGGCGTGGTGGCTTATGACTTTCGCGGTGGCCCGCCGTTTCGATTGCCAGCCTACACATGGTCGCTCATGCGCAAGTTTGGCTTGAATATCGAGACGCGCCGCGAATTGCATGATGGTGGCTGGCATGGCTTGTTTGTGTTGCACACGCCAATCGAAATCATCGCAACCCACTCACCTGAAACCATAACGGCCAAGGCCGCATGATGATGGCGCTGGACGGGCTTCCATGGCTTGCCCAGCGCCTTTTCATTCAAGGTTGTGCGATGGCTCGAAAATCCAAAAACAAGAAACCTGGCCCCAAAACTAAATGGTGGCTAAAAGCGCATTACCAGCGCTCACGGTGCATCGAACGGTTGAAGCCAAACCAGATTGAAAACCTGAGTGCAGCCGATGCCTTTGCCCGTTGGCAACGAAATCCGCTCAACACTTTCGTGACTATTCGCCTTATTGAAACTCTTGATGCCAAGCGTTGCTTCGAGATGGCCATAGACCGACTTTCGAAATGGCACACGCGCTGGGGTGGCGAATGGTCTGCCATTCACGTTTGGGAAGCCGTTGGCGGGCTTCACGTGCATCTGGCTTGCCATTGCCCAAAACATTCCACAACGGTTCACAATGCAATTCATGTGGCCTTCGCCGGGCATAATGTTCACATCACGGCCCGCAAGGCTGGCCAAGGCATGATGGCCTATCTCTGCAAGGGAACAGACTTGGTGACACATTCCAGACTTCATGGCCCGCGCCACATCAAAACCCGTGCGCAAGGCGTCATCTTTTGGAAGCGTTGCGGCACCACTCAAAATCTCGGAAAAGCGGCCCGTGTGAAGGCCGGATTTGAGTCCAAAATCCAGCGCAACAATTGTGTAAAAACTTCACCGCGTGTTTTGAACGAAAGCGCATTGCAACGGATAACTGCAAACACCAATGGAAACAAATCCAATGACTGCCCCTCTTTAGTAGTCTCACACACACTCAAAACCAACTTGAAATCTCACCACAAACTCGGCTCTAGGAAACGGGTGGCGAGCGGCGACCTTGACGCAAGCCGCCACACGTTACCGGAAACATTAATGCACCCGGACCCGTGCGCAAGCACGGGCCATTAGAAACGAGGCGAATATGACTGACACAGCAGGAAGTTCCGAAACTTCGAAGGCCAAACCCAATGAAATGATTGTCGCTTGCAAAGACGGTGAAGACGTTAACTTGGCCACAACTCGCTTGCTCATGAGTCCCGGCCTTTCCAATTCGTACGTCGCCACCAAGTTTGCCAAAGCGCAATTTGGTAAGGAAGTCGATTTAGTTTCAGCGGTGGAGGTTCTCAGTGAGGTAACCAAGCGCGTCAAGTCAAATGATTTGAGCGATGTGGAGGCTACTTTGGTCTGCCAAGCCTCAACACTCAATTCCATGTTTTGTGAACTCAGTCGCCGGGCTGCAAACAACATGGGTGAATACATCGAAGCTTCGGAACGATACATGCGCATGGCCCTCAAGGCGCAGAACCAATGCCGGATGACGCTTGAAACCTTGAGCAACATCAAAAATCCACCCATTATTTATGCCAAGCAAGCCAATATCAGCAACGGCCCGCAACAGGTGAACAATCACCCACACGCGGGCGAAAACAAAAACCAGCCAATCAAAGTATTGAAACAAAGCCATGAACAACGGATGGACGTTGGAACGCAAAGCCAATCAATCGACGGCAATTCAGAACTGGAAACCGTGGACGCGGGCCACCGGACCTAAAACGGTTGAGGGCAAAGCGGTGGTATCACGGAATGCAGACAAGGGCGGCAAGCGGCCCGCGCTAAGAAATGCAGCGTTTGCCCTAAAGCAATGCCTTCGGATCAATCAAGAGTTTCTGGACCAGTTCTAAGCGTCGTGTGGGGCAAACTGTGGGGCAGCTACCCACATGGACAGAAATAGTCTTTTAATATCAATAGCTTATTGCATGAAAATGGCGGAGACGGAGGGATTCGAACCCTCGATACACCTTGCAGCGTATGACGATTTAGCAAACCGTTGCCTTCAGCCACTCGGCCACGTCTCCGTTGTCAGGGCTTTTGCCGTGATTTGTTGAAAGCTGCAAGTCTCCATATTGCGAAATTATACCCGATTGGAAATATCGGCTATTGACGCAGTATAGAGTCACGGTTAGTCTTATTCCGATTATTTTAGTCGGAGATTTGAATGCGCCGCTTTTGCCTCGCCCTGCTCGCCACCGCCCTGCCCTTTGGATCTATTGCCGCTGCTGATGGTGTGGTCAATGTTTACTCCTATCGCCAACCTCCCTTGGTAGAACCGCTGTTCAAGGCTTTCACGGCCAAGACCGGCATTGCGGTCAAAATGATCTTCGCGGAAAAAGGTTTGATTGAACGTTTGGAGCAGGAGGGTCCGCTGAGTCCCGCTGATGTGCTGATGTCATCTGATGTGGGCCGTCTGGTGGAAGCGGCCGACAAGGGCTTGGCGCAGCCCGTTGTTTCGGAAGCCTTCAACAGCAAAATACCTG
>CAXTLE010000313.1:0-3883 GCA_964244855.1 uncultured Aestuariivirga sp.
ACGCCACGCCGATGGTGCGGTGAAGAAAGATTGAATTTGAGGTGATGAGAGTAGAATGCGCTGTCACCGAAATTCGAATGTTAACTATATCACTCACGCGGGGGGGTGAATAAAGTTTTGTTCTCGGCCAAGGTGTGAAAAAGAAGATAAGGGGACGGCGGTTTTGGGGACGAAGTTTGCTGGGCTGATTGCACAGGTAGCGCTGATTTTGCGTGGGCTCTGGCTTGGCTTTTTTGGCCGCCTGAGTTTTGGCCGAACCGACGGCGCGTATCAGCCTATAGATAGACTTCATCCTTTTGCCATCTCATCAATGCAGAACATTCATACTGGAGCAAACAGCAATGGCCGCTGATATCGCAAGCAGTTCGTCACCCCCCTATATCTATCTCCGCGGTGTGCCACTCACTGCCGAAGATCAGGAGTGTGACAATAGACGACGTGTGTGGGAGGATAAGTTTAGTTTTCGTGACGAGTTCAAACACATGCGCATGCCGCAAGAGTGTTTTCCCAAGGCCTTGCGCATGGAGAAAGGCACGAAGCTATTTGACTACAATGATCGCTGCGTTGGAGGATATGTTGTTAGCCAGCGCTTCAAAGACCTTGTTGAAAGTATGGAGCCTGGGGTTCATCAATTCTCCCAAGTTGACATGTTTCATAAGGATGGGACGCCCTATGGCGAATCCTTTTATTACTTTCGGGTCTACGAAACCATTGACGTAGTAAACCCTGTCTTGGGCGGTGTGGTGAAGTCATGGAGCACAGCGAAGCCCGAAGAAAATCCTGATAGATATTCTTGGAAGCTGGCGCGCGGCGAGGATTATGGAAAGCTTGCTGTTTTCAAAGACAAGATTGCCGGGCGCAGTTGGTGGCGTGACAAACGATACTCTGTGGTCACTTTTGCAAGTGACGCATTTGTTGAAAAACTGAATGCTGGCAAATTCAAAGGCTGGCAAGTGATCAATCACTGGCAAGAACTCTAGGGGCCGAATAATGACCGAGAACTCATTTGGCCTTTCTCCTGCTGCTCTTTCCAATCTCAAAAACACGACCGCTGGCAGCGAGTCACAGGATTTCTTCTTTTCTCCCGAAAGGAAGACGGGGCGTGGCTCGCTGTTCCAGGCCAATCACGTGACACCTAATGAGTTAATAACGGAAACCGAATTCAAGAGTTTCTACGAGCGCATTTCTGACAGCTCTGTTCCAGAAGCGAACCGCTGGGTTCAAAATGACTTCGCCAAAAACGGACAATACCAACCGAGCCAGAAGCACGATGCTTTCATCCTTGGGACGTCGAACCATAGCGGTTCGCATCCCCTATACACCGAATATGTCAGGAACCTTGATCGCCAAATTATTGCGCGCGGAGCAGAAGTTGAATCTGCAAAATATGACGCCCTTATTGGTGAAGGCAATACCCATGAAGTAGCTACGGCAGAGTCCAAGAAATTCGCCAACGAGTTCATGGCCAAGGAAAAGCAGGGGGTTAATGGCTTCCTCAAAATGGCAACCCAGGTTGGCGGCATTGAGGGTGTAACAGACCCCTCGCGCCCGCTTCTGGCCTTCAATGAAGGTGATGCCTATAACGCGGGTGGCAAGACTTCGGCTGATCGCATGGCAGAGGCGACCTCAAATTGGGATTTGGACCGCATTGCCGGCAAGGTCGATCTTGCAAATCCAGGTGCCTATACAAGCGACGGTGGATCGGGGACGCGGGCGTTCCGCGAAGGCCGTGATCACCTGCCGCTGACGGGCGACCGCTTGGCCGTTGCCATCGATAGCAATGGTAAACTCACAGGGTTCACCAAAAATGAAAGCCTGCAAGCTGATTTGATGCTGCGCAAGCAGGCGATTGAAGGATTTGGGGCCGACTATGATCGGGCCTTTGCTGCGACGGATTCTGCGGGCTTCGAAAGCACCAAGACCAAAATTGCGGGACACCTTAACGACCACACACTTTTTCCTGTCGGAAACGATCTGCCCAACAACCTGGCTGATTTCAACAACAAGGGCGTTCACGGCAAATACAAGTCAGGCGGCATAAAAGCGGCGGCAGAATTCGCAAAGGACATTCTGTTTTCGGTCAAAGGATGGATTTCGAGCGTCTTTGAACTTGCGATGAACAATCACGAGGGGCTTGGCAAAAAGGCCATGGACTCTCTGGAAAAGGCAAAAGACCCGCGTGCCATATTGGGAGCCGTTGGCATTGCGTTCAGTGCCTTGGCAACCTACACCTCGTGGAAAGCCGATACCATTGAAACAAACGACTCGTTTGTTGACTGGGCCGCTCAAAAGGCTCCGTATTTCTTTGCGAGCTTGCCTTTTGCCGGACTTTCAGTTGTCGGTATAGGCCTGCTTGCCATGACTGGTCCTGTGGGCGAGGCCATTATTCTTGCCATCGCAGTGCCCGCAGTCTGGGCCACATTGGAATCATTCTTCGAAAACGTTGTCAGGCTTAACACCCAGCACAACGTGGATGAGAACGGTGTTCAATCCGACACGTTGACGCCCTTAGGTGCGACAGCCCAGGCACTTGTGGATTTCATGAAAGCGGTCGAACAAAATCCGGTCATCGACTTCTTCATCAAGGCTGCAAACACAGTTTTCAAAACCACAATTCAGCCGCTGCTGCAGATGATCACACCGGACGTGGCAGCGATGGCCACTGGGGATGAGGCATCTACGGCAACCGGGACAAACCAGTGGCTCATCGGCAAAGAACATTCCCTGCTCGTGGGCAACGACACCAAAAATGTTCTCGTTCACTATGGCTTTGGCGATGCAGATGGCGGTGCTGGCAACGATCTTCTGGTGGGGTGGCGTCCAAAGTTCATCTCCAAGGGTGACTACATCTTTGACAAAGACCGTAACTCAGCAGCGATAAACAAAGCCAACCCGAACGGACCGCAAATTAAGATTGAAGGTCCAAAGGCTGAAAAAGACCTGCATCTTACGCTTGACGGCGGCGATGGCAATGACTGGGTAGTCACGATTGGTGGCGAGAAGGCCGTGACGCTTGGCGGTGCGGGTCGTGACTGGATTTACAACACGTCGGAAAAAGGCGTCATTTACGGTGATACGGTTGATGGGCTTGATCCGGAGACGCATCAGTTCATCAAGACCGAGCAAAAGACCAATGCCAATGACTCCCGGCACAAATTCTCCGACAATATCTGGTGGTCGTCGCAAACCATCGTCATGGATGCGGACCATTATGACCATCTCAGTTTCTTCGGACTTCCTTTGGTGGGGGGCGATACATCAGGCGGCATTGCTTTGCAACTTCTGGGCGGGCCAGTGGGTGGGCTGCTGGGGGCGGCCATTGGTGCGGCGCAGACCTATACCTCGATTTTTGATGCCTGGTATTTTGACTACATTGTTCCCGCCATTCAGTACAAGATGGACTACAGCAATGGCCGCCATGATCTGCTGGTGGTCAATGTGTTTGAACAATTGACCGCCTTTGTCACCGATCTGGTGGGCTTGACGATTCCAAACCCGGACCGCGGCTTCATGCGGATCAAGAACTTTGATTTCTTCGGCAGCTATGATCCCTACAACCAGCTCAGGCTGTCGCTGACCAAGGACGACGCCGAGATGGGCACCATGGGCATGGTGTTCAAGAAGGCCAATCCGATCTGGGAGGTCTTGGCCAAATTGCCAGATACGGCCATTACCGCTGCATTGACAGGTGGTGGCAATTCCTTTGGTCCGCTGATTGACCAGGCGATTACATGGACAGGCTATGTGACCAGGGCTGTCAAGGCGGCGGGCTGGGCACTGGATCACGATCCGCTCGTGCTCGATCTCGGCGGTCGCGGTTTGGAGACGACTTCGCTTGATGGTTCGCAGGTGCATTTCGACCTCAACAACAACTTCTTCTCGG
>CAXTLE010000314.1:0-3879 GCA_964244855.1 uncultured Aestuariivirga sp.
CTCGTCCAGCAACAACACTTGAGGATTGGTGATCAAAGCGCGTGCCAATGCAACACGCTGCTGCTGGCCTCCAGAAAGTTGGGCCGGCAAGCGATTGGCGTATTTTCCCATATCGACAAGTTCGAGCAAGGTTTGTGCTTTTGCATGCCTTTCGGTCTTCTCAATGCGCTGCATTTTCAAGGCAAATGCCACGTTGTCGATGACCTTCATATGTGGAAACAGCGCGTAAGACTGAAACATCATTGCGGTGCCACGCTGTGATGGTGGCAACAAGGTTACATTATGGTTGGCCAGCATCACTTCGCCTGCGGACACATCTTCATGACCTGCGATCATGCGCAAGGTTGTGGTTTTGCCGCAACCTGATGGTCCCAACAAGCAGCAATAACTTCCTGCAGGAATTTTAAGCTCGATATTATTAACCGCCGTTGACGTGCCAAAATGTTTGGTCACGCCCACCAACTCAATACTCGCCCCCGTTGTCATCCCGCGCCAATCCTCAAAGTCTGGCTCGTGCTCATAACGCGCCAAGTGAACATTGAAGCAAACTATGTGCCAATAAAAAAAGGAGTCAACTGTGATAGTTTTAATGTATCAAATCAATGTGTTATGTTGTTATAGTCCACAGCATCAAAACCAAGCTTTGAATTGTTTGCCCAATATATTTGCAGAATATTATTCACGCAACAACATTAGGCAATCAAAATCGGTGATGATCGGCAAAGTCCGGGCTGTTGTTACGCCACGGCCCGGCTCAACGCGCATTGTGACCAGAGGTCTGACAGGGCTTCTACCAGTTTTGCGATGTCCTGGTCCGTGTGAAAGGGTGAAGGTGTGATGCGCAGGCGTTCAGTGCCGCGGGGGACTGTGGGATAGTTGATAGGTTGGATGTAGATGCCATAGTTCTCGATGAGGGTGTCGCTGATGAATTTACACTTCACCGGGTTGCCGACCATGACGGGGACGATGTGGCTTTGGTTGTCCATGAGGGGGATGCCGATGGCTTTCAGAGCGTTCCTGACCTTTGTAACGTTGCGGCGCTGGCGCAGGCGTTCCATGTCGGTGGATTTGAGATGTTGGATGGCGGCGCGGGCACCTGCTGCGGTGGCGGGGGGCAAGGCCGTGGTGAAGATGAAGCCTGAGGCGAAGCTGCGAACGTAGTCGCAGAGTTCTGACGAGGCTGCGATGTAGCCGCCGACGACACCGAAGGCTTTGCCGAGGGTGCCTTGAATAACTGTGAGCCGGTCCATGATGCCTTCGCGTTCGGCAACGCCGCCGCCGCGTGGGCCGTAGAGGCCGACGGCGTGGACTTCGTCGAGATAGGTCATGGCGCCATATTGGTCAGCGAGGTCACAAATCTCTTTGATGGGGCCAATGTCGCCGTCCATGGAATAAACGGATTCGAAGGCGATGAGTTTGGGGCGGTTGGCCGGGATTTCTTTCAGGTGACGCTCAAGGTCTTGCAGATTGTTGTGTTTGAAAATACGACGTTCGGCGCGGCTGTGGCGGATGCCTTCAATCATGGAGGCGTGGTTGCCTGCGTCTGACAGGACTACGCAATTGGGAATGCCGCCTGCGAGGGTGCCCAAGGCGGCCCAGTTCGAAACATAGCCTGAGGTGAAGAGCAGGGCGGCTTGCTTGCCGTGAAGGTCTGCCAGTTCCTGTTCGAGCAAGACATGCTCGTGGTTGGTGCCGGAGATGTTGCGGGTGCCGCCAGCGCCTGCGCCGTATTTTTCGAGGGCTTCGTGCATGGCTTGGATGACTTTGGGATTTTGGCCCATGCCGAGATAATCGTTTGAGCACCACACTGTGATTTCAGTTGCGTTGTTGCCGTTGCGATATTGGGCTTTCGGGAAATGGCCGGCGTGGCGTTCGAGATCAGCAAATACCCGGTAGCGGCCTTCGCTGCGGAGCTGGTCGAGCTCAGCATTGAAGAAATTGTCGGGCGAGAAATGTGGCTGGTCAAGCATGTCAGGCTCCTAGAAATCCAGTGTAGAGTTTTGTCGTTTCGTTTTGTTTTGATGGCACGGCTTTGACCTTGCGGGCCTGGGACCAATGCCAGAGTTTTTCCACCGGCAGCGGCAACATGAGCAGGATATGCTCGACGAGGCCGATGACAGCAAGTGTTGCGGCGATTGTGTAAGGCAGGCTTTGTGAACCGGAGTTGAACGCGAGCCAGATGGTCAGCGCCGTGAGTGCGATGCAAGAGACCGGGAAGAGCGGGTTCATGTGGCGTTTGCGCAGGAAGCTGCGGAGCACGGCCATGTGTTCGGGCACAAATTCAGCGCTGATGTTGCGCACGCCAAGGAAGACGTTAAGGCGGGCACTGAGGTGCATGAGCCAGAGCATGACATAGGTCCAGAGGGCCATGTCGTTGCCGAGGGACCAGAGGATCGCGGCCCCTGCGATGATGGCGAGTTCATGCCAGAGGTTGACGGCGATGGCGTGACCGAAGTGTTTGGCACCATGGCAGCCGTGTTCGCAATGCTGTTTGCGGGGGCCGGTGATGTAGCCCATGTAGAGGCTCATTTCCATCCAGCCCCAGACCATGACGCTTGCTGTGAATGACGCGAGAATGGCGAAAGTGCTGGTGTCGTTACGCCAAGCCCAAATGCCGTAGAAGGACAGGGCCAGCAGCAGCGTTGCGCCGATCATGCTCCACTTGAAGGTTCGCTGCGGCAGGCTGTCCAGAAAAAAGATCAGCGCCGTTGAAGCCGCCCAGAGCAGCACGACCAAGGCTATGGTTGTGGCGATACCCACGCGTTCAGTATCCGGGTGCCAGTCTGATGTCGGCAGGCAGTTCGTTCTGCTTGGTGCGCATCATCATAAGGCGGGCGAAAACGTAGCCAGCGGAGAGCGTGGTTTTGACCTTGCTGAGTTTGGCGGCGAGGCCGCCCTTGGCTTGCTGTGCTGCCGCCTTGTCGGTGATGGCCACCAGTTGTTCGAGGCGTTCCCAGAAGACCGGATTTTCGTGATCAATTTCCAACGGGAAAACCTGGCGCGAAATTTCCGAGGTGATGCGGAATACGGTTCGGCCATAGGTTTTTGGATCAATGCCGACGGCGTTGTGGAAATGCGGGCGTTGATTGTCGCGCACATACATGGTGGAGAAAATCGCAAGCAGGAAGAACTTGACCCAGAATTTGTTGAGGCCCTTGAGCAGGTGCGGGTTGGCGCGCATCAACAGGGCGAAGGCTTCGCCGTGGCGAAACTCGTCGTTGCACCACTTTTCGAACCATTTGAAAATCGGATGGAAGCGGCGGTCTGGGTGGTTCTGGAAATGCCGGAAGATGGTGATGTAGCGGGCGTAGCCGATTTTTTCCGAAAGGTATGTGGCGTAAAAAATAAACTTGGGTTTGAAGAAGGTGTATTTTTTCGCCTTGGTGAGGAAACCGAGGTCCACGCCGATGTCAAAATCTTTCAGCGTGTCGTTGATGAAGCCGGCGTGGCGTGCTTCGTCACGGGACATGTATTTGAACAGTTCGGTGATATCTTTATTCGTGCCGCGCTTGCGCATTTCGGAATAGAGTACGCAACCGGAAAATTCGGCCGTCAGTGAGCTGACGAGAAAGTCGACGAATTCCTTGCGGAGGCCGGGTTCGAGATCGTCGAGGGACATCTTGTCCCATTCATCCGAGCGGCGGAAATGGGTTTTGTTCGGATCGTCCTTCATTTCTTGCAGCAGGGCGTCCCACTCCTTGCGCACGGGGGAAACGTCCATGGCGTCAAGGGCTGCGAAATCGGTGGTGTAGAAACGCGGGCTGAGAACGGTGGTTTCAGCGGCAAGTTCAGTGGTGTTCTTGGCCTTCAGGCCCATGGTTTCGATGGTCATAGTTGTTTCTCCCCTGAGAAAGAGAATTCGAGGAGTTCCATGAACTC
>CAXTLE010000315.1:0-3875 GCA_964244855.1 uncultured Aestuariivirga sp.
ATGGTAAAAGCCCGGGGGGCACCGCTGATCGGTGCGGCCGAACTTTTGACCTTGCCAGACTTCAGGTCAATGCGACTGAGAATGGTTTGTGAAGGAACGGAATTGATCCAGGCGGAGGTATAGAGCGCACCAGCGCCATAACTCAGGCCATTGAGAATGCCGCCGCTGGTGACCGTGGCGAAAGCCTTGCCGCTGCCATCGATACTGCGACGGAAAATCTTGTTGTCGGTCACAACCGCTGTGTAAACATTGCCATCGGAGTCGGTTGCCATGCGGTCAGGCAAGCGGCCCACGGCGACTTCCGCCACTTTCTTGCCGGACTCCACGTCAATCTTGATGATTTTGCGTTTGCCAATCAGGGCAACCCACAAGCCATTATCGGCCATCACCAAACCTGCCGGATATTGGCCCAGTGATATGTCGCGAGGTGTGATGGTCACTTCTTCCATGCTGCGGGTTTGAGTTGGGGCAACAGGTTCTGGCGGTGGTTCTGCCACAGCCACTTGTGCAGGCGCTTCAATTTTCGGTTCAGGCATGACGACGGGTTCAGGGTTTGCCACTGCCACGGGCGCAGGCGTTTCGGCCTTGGGCAAGAAGTAAAAATCACCCGTCAGCGAACTGGTTTCCCACGGCACCTGCTTTTGTTTGGTGCTTTGCAAGACCAAGCGGCGCGTGACCTTGAAGGCCTGCTCAATCGACACATTGGGCTCCAGCATGGATTGCGCCAAGGCTTCGGCGTAAGGCGAGTTCTGACCTTCACCGTCAAGCGCTACGGCACCGGGCGACGTGGAGAGAGCAACAAAGGTTCCTGCGGGCGCATCCGGCAGGGCCATGCCACGGGTTGCGGAACGCGATGCCGCGGTAAAAGGATTGTTGCGGCAGGAGTCGAGAATGACAATATTGGTGCGGCCATCAGCACGTTCCAGGGTAGCAACAAATTCGTCGACATTGATGCCGAATATTTTGACTTCGGACTCAGACGTGATGTCAGCATCTATAGGGATCAGGTAATTGGCCCCGTTCACCTGTGCGCCATGTCCCGCATAGTAAAACAGGCCAACCGTATCCTTGGTGCGAATATCACGGCTGAATGCGAGCAGTGCCGTTTGCAAAGTCACCTTGTTGGCATCAAGAACAACGGTGACGTCGAAACCAGTTTTCTTCAGTGTTTCCGCAATCAGCTTTGCATCATTTGCCGGATTGGCCAAAGCTCCGAACGGATAGGCCGAATTGCCCACGACCAGGGCGGTTCGTTCCGCTGCGTTTGCAACCGATATCATGAGAACAAGAAAAACGGCACGGATTATAATTGCAAACATGCGGCCACCCAGAATTGACACTTGCCCCCGCAATAACCTTGAAATTGGGCCAAGTTTATTGCATTGGCAAGGGCTCAATTTGCGTGGCCAAGCCGGCGCTCCCGCAATGAAATATAAAAAGCGCAGCCTATCAGAATAGAGACACCCACAAATGTCCAGGCATCCGGAAAGTCGCTGAAAAAGACATAGCCACAGACGACGGCATTGATCATCTCGGTATAGCCCAAAGGCGAGAGCAAGGACGCTTCTGCGAGGTCATAGGCTCTGGTGATCATATAGTGGCCGAGGATGGCAATGAGGCCGATACCGATGAGCATGGCAAATTGTGAAGCTGAAACATTCGTCCACAGGAATGGCAAGGCCAGTGTCAGAGGGATGGCACCGATGAGGCTGGTCTGGAAACTTGTGACCATGGCGTTGACGCTGCCTTTCATGCTGCGGGTTAACAGCAGATAGCTGGCAGAACACAAACCCGCACCAAAAGCGAGGAATACACCGGGATTGAGTTCCTTAAGACCGGGGCGGATAATGATGAGTACACCGATGAAACCCAGAGCCACTGTTACCCAACGGCGGATACCGACTTTTTCACCGAGCAAGAATGGCGAGAGTGCCGTGACCAATATCGGCTGCACGAAATAGATTGCCAGGGTATCGGCGATGGGCAGATATTTCAGGGACCAGAAAAAACAGATGGTGCCGAGGATGAGAAATGCAGCGCGCGCCGATTGGTGAATGGGGTGCGAAGGCCGGAAAATTTGCGGGCCACCAGCTTTCAACGCGAAGGGCAGGGTGAAGATCGCGCCAAAGAAAAACCGCGCCCAGACCATTTGCACCACGTGGATGTTTTGCTGGCCCAGAAACTTGGCGAAAACATCGATCATCGGGAGAATGGCCATCGCCGCGAGCATAAGGGCGATGGCTTTGAGGGTCGTGTGTTGCGATGTCATACCTTCAGTCTAGCATTCTCCGGGTCCCAGATGGAGTCAGCTATGACATGGGCGTTGCGCATTTCTGTGAACATCATCACTTGCAAGGCTGTGCCTTCAGCAATCAACTCCGGCGGCACGTAGGCGAAGGCGAGGGACTGGTTCACGGCGTGGCCAAAGCCACCGGATGTGGTGACTCCGACGATTTTGCCGTTGTGGTAGACTGGCTCATTGCCGACGCAATCTGAATCAGTGTTCTCGACCGCAAGTGATACCAATCGCATGCGCTGGCCCTTTTGTTTGCGCGAAAGGGATGCGGCTTTTCCGATGAAGTCGGCTTTGTCCTCGCGGATGAAGCGTTGCATGGAGGCTTCGAACATGTCGATTTCCGCCGTGAGTTCCGAACCCCAGCCGCGATAGGATTTTTCCATGCGCAGCGAGTTCATGGCATAGGTGCCAAAGAGTTTGAGGCCGAGGGGATCGCCCGCCTTGCGCAGAGCCGCGTACAGCTCTGGCATATCGGCCATGGGCGTGTGCAGTTCCCAGCCGAGTTCACCAACGTAATTGACGCGGAGCAGGCGGATGGCGGGAACACCTGCAACAGTGCCGATGCTGCCCTTCAACCATTTGCCCAAATCATCAGTACAAACTTGTGAAAGTACATCGCGGGATTTTGGCCCGGCCAGCACAAGCACGCCATAGTGATCAGTTACGTCGGTGATCGTCACGTTCTCCGTCGACAACTTGCGCCAACTCAACTGATCAAAATCATGCACCTGCGCCACCGCAGCAGACAGCACGTAGAAGTGCTCGGCACCCAATCGCGTAACGGTGATTTCGCTTTCGATGAAACCATTCTCATTCAGCAAATGGCCGAGAATGATGCCGCCGTCTTTCGTCGGAATCTTGTTGGCGCAAATGCGGTCGAGGAAGGCATAGGCGTCAGGACCAGTGACATCGAATTTCGAGAAGGTGGAGAGGTCCATCAGGCCCACCGCATGGCGCACGGCCAAGGCTTCATCGCGCACCGCGTTCCACCAGTTGGAGCGCTTGAAAGAATGGGCCTCACCTTCGCCGGATTTGTCATACCAGCGTGGGCGTTCCCAGCCGAAAATTTGTGCGAATTGTGCGCCTTCTGCTTTTAGCGTGTCGTAGAGCGATGATTTACGTAGCCCTCTGCCCACGGTGTGTTGCTCGCCCGGTTTGTAGCAGTAGTACATGTGATGATAGTCGGCGATGGCGACTTCGTCGGTGAAGGATTTCGAAGTCCAGCCGCCAAAACGCCGTGGGTCAAACTCGCGCATATTGATGTCGGCCTGGCCATGCACCATCCATTGTGCCAGATATTTGCCAGCACCGCCACCTTGGCAAATGCCGATGGAAGCACCGCAATGCATCCAGTAATTCTTGGGGCCATGGGCCGGGCCTGAGAGATAAACGCCATCCGGAGTATGGGTGATGGCGCCGGAGATGATGGATTTGACCCCCGCCTTGCCAAACAACGGTAAACGTTCTGTGGCTTTTTCCAGCCAGGGCATGATGCGGTCGAGTTCATTCTGTTCAAGCTCTGACTCATAATCCCAGCGTGGTTGCTGACCATCCCAGCACACATGCGCTGTTGCCGTTT
>CAXTLE010000316.1:0-3869 GCA_964244855.1 uncultured Aestuariivirga sp.
AGACTCAATGGCTAAAGAAGAACTGCTCGAATTTGAAGGTTACGTGTCGGAATTGTTGCCGAATGCGATGTTCCGCGTGAAGCTGGAACACAATGCCCACGAGATCATCGCCCACACATCCGGCAAGATGCGCAAGAACCGCATTCGCGTGCTGGCCGGCGACAAAGTCATGGTTGAAATGACGCCCTATGATCTTTCCAAGGGCCGCATCAACTACCGCTTCAAATAATCCTGATGGCTGAGCCAACTGCCCCCAAATTCGTGCTGGCCAGCGCGTCGCCGCGCCGGTTGCAGCTGTTGGACCAGGTGGGGCTTCAGCCTGACCTGTTGAACCCGACTGACATTGATGAGACACCCCAGCGCCGGGAAACCCCGCGCCGCCTGGCACTGCGTCTGGCTGCGGAAAAGGCCAAGGCCGCCATTCATGCGCCACTGGTGCGCGCCCTTGGTCCCCGCACGATTATACTCGCTGCTGATACAGTGGTGGGGCTGGGACGGCGTATCTTGCCCAAGGCCGATACACCTGATGTGGCACTCGATTGTTTACGTCTGCTATCAGGCCGCTCGCACTGGGTCTATTCCGCTGTAGCTGTAGTATCACCCTCCGGCAGCGTCACAACCCGTTGCAGCGAAACCAAGGTGCGTTTCAAGCGCCTGTCACGCGAAGATATGGAGACTTACCTGAAGTCTGAGGAATGGCGCGGCAAGGCCGGTGGCTACGCCATACAGGGTCGTGCTGCGGTGTTTGTGCGCTATCTCGCGGGCAGTCATTCAGGCGTTGTGGGATTGCCCTTGCATGAAACACTGACCTTGCTCGAAGGCGCGGGCTTTCCCGTCCACAAGGTCTGGGCCACGGCACCCGTGGCACTGTTCTGATGGTTGAGCCTGTGGTGTTCAAACCGCGGCGGCCCTGCCCCATCTGCAAAAAGTCATCGCAGGTCAAATATCATCCCTTCTGCTCCAACCGCTGTGCGCAGGTCGATTTGGGACGCTGGCTGGGCGGCAACTATGCAATACCAGTCAAAGAAACCGACGACGACACGGATGAGTAGGGGACCGTTTGCTCTTCCTCGCAAACTGTCCCCGATCTAGAAGTTCAGGGAAGGCTTGCGATAAAGCAAGCAGTCCCTAACCTGCCAACACATGCTGCAACGTATAAGCCGTAGGCACCAGCATCACCGCCAGCCACAACAGCGCCGATGCCATAGAATTTTTCCACTCCGGCCTGACGCGTTCAAACAGGCCAACGGGTATTCCTGCAACCATCAAATGTAACAGCGCCATGAGGATTCCGCTGAGCACAAACATCCACATCAGCGGTGCGGGCAAGAAGTTGGGGTACCAAATCCCCTGAAGCGCAAAAATCACAAATGACTTCGGCGAGAAAATTCCGTTGAACACGGCAAGTGCGGCCACAGCGCAATAAATTACAACACGCCAGATCATGCCGTCACCGGGGGCAACAACCCGTAAGCGCCCATGAGCATATAAAATACCACCCGTAAAATCAGCAGCCAGAGCATGGCCAAAACGCCATGCGACCATGGTGGCAACAGGGCCGGAGTGACCGTCGCAACAGCAGCGCAAATGGGGTCAGTCACGATACGCAGCGCTGAGGCCGCAACATTATCGTTCGGAATCACCATGCGCAACAAAACGCAGCCCGCAGCGACGGCCAATCCTTGGAACACAATCGCAAATAGCACAGCGTGAATCATTGTTCCTTCATACAGGATTGTGGGGAGGGACCAAAGTTATCTCGCGGTTTGGGTGCAGAAGGGGTATCATCACTCACAAGCCGGTGAAATCTGGCTATTGAGAATTACGAATGGGAGCACAATATGACTGCAACAACCGCCGCGCGCGGTACGGGCATGACGAAAAACGAGAAATTCGTCATTTTCGCATCATCCACCGGTACCGTCTTTGAATGGTACGACTTTTATCTCTACGCCACGCTGACGCCGTTTTTTGCGGCTTATTTCTTTCCCGCAGGTAACGATACCTGGGCCCTGCTGGGTGCCTTGGGCGCTTATGCTGCGGGCTTTCTGGTGCGCCCCTTCGGTGCGCTGTTCTTTGGTCGCTTGGGCGATCTCGTTGGCCGGAAACATACCTTCCTGATCACCATTGTGGTCATGGGCATGTCCACCTTCCTCGTCGGCTGTTTGCCATCCTACGCGCAGATTGGTGCCTTGGCCCCCATCCTGCTGTTGATCATTCGACTCACGCAGGGTCTCGCCCTTGGCGGTGAATATGGTGGTGCTGCGACCTATGTTGCAGAACACGCACAAAATGGCCGTCGCGGCTATGCCACGTCATGGATTCAAACCACGGCAACCATCGGCTTCTTCCTGTCACTGATCGTGATCGGCGGGCTGCGTTGGTTCTCTGACCCGGCCTGGTTCAAGGACGGCACAGGCGGCATCATTGCGGGCTGGCGTATTCCGTTCCTCGCCTCCATCATCTTGTTGGCCTTCTCGGTCTGGATTCGTTTGAAACTGAATGAATCGCCCGTTTTCCAGAAAATGAAATCCGAAGGCCGTGGCTCTGCCACGCCCATCCGCGATTCATTCTTCAAATATCCCAACAACAAATATGCCATGCTGGCGTTGTTTGGTGCCACCATGGGCCAGGGCGTTGTCTGGTATACGGCACAGTTCTATGCACTGTTCTTCATCAACGGCCCGCTGAAGGCCGATTGGTGGGTGGGCTACACCGTCGTCGGCATCGCCGTATTGTTGGCCACACCGCTGTTTGTGTTTTTTGGCCGCCTGTCTGACAAGATCGGCCGCCTGAAAATCATTCTCGCGGGCTGCGCACTCGCTGCCATCTGCTACCTGCCTGCGACAGGCATGTCGCTGTTCCATATGCTGTCTCGCGCCGTAAATCCGGAGCTTGCAGCGTTTAACGACACCAGCATATCGAAGCTGATCGTCACGGCAGACCCGGCGCAATGCCACTTCACCATTTTCCCGGTGAAGGGCTGGACCACGGAAGGCGACTGCGACAAGGCGAAGGCCATCCTCACCTCCAATGGCATCGCCTTTACGTCGGCATATGGTGCTGCGGGATCAAAAGTCAGTCTGAACAATGGCACAACAACAGTTGAAGGGGTCAATCCCTTTGCCTGGCAGAAGGCCTTGGCAGAGGCTGGCTATCCGCACATGAAGCCGGTTGAGTCAGATGTGACCTTGAACAAGGAGCAAACGGATGCGCTGGTCAAGGCACAGACGGACAAGGTTCCCGCCGATGCCATGAAGGTGATCAACGACTTGCGCAAAGCAGCAGACCCTGCCGCCAAGCCATTGACCGCCACCAACAGCATTGGTGCGCCAACGGTTGCTGCTGACGGCACCTCCACGGTGCATCTCGGAGAGATCGTCACGTCAACGGCCAAGGCACTGAGCACGGCACAATATGTAAAAGCCATAGTGATCGTCTTCGTCATGATGCTGTTTACAACAATGGTCTACGGCCCCATCGCCGCGTTCCTCGTGGAAATGTTCCCGTCGAACGTACGCTACACCTCCATGTCATTGCCATACCATATCGGCAATGGCTGGTTCGGTGGCATGTTGCCATTGTTCGCCACAGCCTACGTGGCATACACAGGCAACGTCTTCGCCGGGCTTTGGTATCCAGTGGTGTTTGCAGCGATAACAGTAGTGGTCGGTTTGCTCTTCCTGAAGGAAACCAAAGACGTCGATATCGCCAAAACCTGATCAACCCTTGACAACAAAACCCCGGTTTAAAAGCCGGGGTTTTTTGTTAGGCAAAGGCTGGACAATCAGTCACGGCTTGATTATAGACCCGTGCCAAGTGCCCAGATAGCTCAGTTGGTAGAGCAGCGGATTGAAAATCCGCGTGTC
>CAXTLE010000317.1:0-3869 GCA_964244855.1 uncultured Aestuariivirga sp.
GCAGCCAATTGCCGATATAATCGGCATGGCGCACGGTGGGGACAATGCCAAGCGATGCGCAGACAAAGGCGGTCGCCATCTCGGCAACCAGTTCTTCGCGGGCATAATCCACCGTTCCGAATTTGGTGGTCAGACTGCGATCAAGGCGGGTCTTATGGCCTGTCCAGTGCCCAAGTTCATGGAAGGCCGTGCGGTAATAGTTGATCTGGTCGGTGTAAGCCGTCTGGTTCGGGATGCGGATAAAATCTTCTGACGGCACATAGAAAGCCTGATCGCCACCAATGCGAAAATCTGCTCCTGTGGCCCCGATCAAAGCTTCGGCTTCCGGCACAATCTCACGGGGTTGACGTGGTTCAACCGTGCCAAACAATCCAGCGGGCAAGCCCTCGCATTGGTCGGCATTAAAGACCGTATAGCGCTTCAAGAAATGAATGGCTGACGGGTCGGTGCCTTCGTCCTTGGCCCGTTGCTGTTCCTTCTGCGGCACAAACTTGTCGGCAAAATAGACATGGGTTCCATGTTCGCCCTTGCGGACACTGCCGCCCATGGCGATGCATTGCTTGAAGGTCATCCAATGGGGTGAGGCAAAGCTCTTTTCTTCAAGCGCAGACCACAACAACAGAATATTGATACCGGAATAGCTGCGGCGGGTCAGGCCATTGACCGGAAGCCCCAAGGGGGAAAGATGCTTGCTGCTGCTCCAAGGTTGGACCCATGGCACAATGCCACGTTCAAGTTCGGCAATAATCTTGTCGGTGATTTCACGATAGATATTATCCCTTCCAATCGCCTTCGACATCTGTGTTCCCTCCTTCGCATCCGAACCCCGGAAGCGGGGTGGGCGGTGCCTTGCGACTGAAGAGGCCCGCTGAATGAGGCGGGCCGCACCGAAGGCCGGAACGTCATGTGTGGACGGCTCCTTCAAGTGCATTCTTCAATCTTCCTTCACTTCTCCCGCACCTGAACCCAGTGAGTGGGGTGGGCGGCGAAATGCGACTGGAAAGGCCCGCTGAATGAGGCAGGCTGCACCCGAAGGGCCGTAACGAAGTGGAGGACTGCGCGTATGCGAGCCCTACCGATCGATGAAAACTTTTACGCCACGCGCAGTTGCGGCCTGCCGCAGCGGGCCTAGAAAGGAGCGCCGCCCACCCCGCGAGCGGGATTCAGGCCAACAAAATGTCATCGCGAAGCGATGGCTATATGGAAGCGACATTGAGAGCGAGGTGACGCTCGTGATTTGAACCGATTGGGTGCGGTCATGTGTCCGGCCTGTTTGTGCGGCACGATGACCGCTGGCCATGAAGAAATCCGCGGACTGCACGTTCCATCAGCGAAACGGACTCAAGGGTTCCCTACGCTCCTCGAACTGAACAATCCCCGGCTCTACCGGTTCGTCTTCACATCTACAGCACCACCTCGCGTCTTCAGCGGATTTTACCCCGCCGAACTTGTCAAATTGCTAAGTTGCATGTTGCGCATTGTAGCTTCCACCGCGTGTCAGAACGGCCCAGACAATGCGTGCGATTTTATTGGCCAGCGCCACTGCGGCAACGAGTGGAGGTCTTCGGGCCATGAGCGCTGTCAACCAAGGTGATGCCTTAGCCGGCTTGATTTGCGCTTGCTTCATGACTGCGAAGGCACCCAGTACGAACAGCGTTCGCAGTGTCTGGTCGCCAGCTTTTGTGATGCGACCAAGGCGTGACTTGCCACCGCTTGAATTTTGTCGGGGAACCAAACCAATCCAGGCCGCAAAGTCGCGGCCCGTGTCAAACCGGGAAGCGTCTCCGACCAACGCGACAACAGTCGTCGAAGCGACGGGTCCGATACCTGGAATTGTGCTGAGACGCTTGCAAGTATCATCAAACTTGGTGTTTGCCATTATTTGCCGATCAAAGGCCTTGATACGCTCTTCAATGACGGCGATGGAATCTGCCAGCATGCGGTAGCTTGCACGAATGATCTCGGGCAACCTTTTATCACTGGTCTTGGCCAAGGCCAGAATCTCTGTTGCCCCTTTGAGTCCTTGTGCAGCAATGATCCCAAACTCGGCAAAACCCGCCCGCAATGCATTGAGCAAGGCGGTTCGCTGGGCCACAAACTGTGATCGCAATCGATGCATCAAGACGATTTCCTGCGCTTCTTCCGATTTTGGCGGAACAAACCGCATAGTTGGTCGGGTTACCGCTTCACATATTGCTTCTGCGTCCGCTGCATCATTCTTTGCCCGCTTCACATAGGGCTTCACATAATGGGCGGGCATAAGACGAACGTCATGACCAAGCCCCTTCAGTTGGCGCGCCCAGTAGTGCGCTGTACCACACGCTTCGATGCCAACGAGGCAAGATGGCAGTTCTGAAAAATACTCAATGACCTGACCACGTGGCAGCCGCTTCCGAACGATAACCTTGCCGTTGACATCAATGCCGTGCACTTGAAAAACGTGTTTTGCGATGTCCAATCCAATGGTTGTGATTTGCATGATCTCCTCCTTGATGAAAGAATGGCCGTGACCAAAGCACTATAAAGTGCAGATGGCCAAGCCGTCCCATCTCATCAGCGTAGGACTGCGCTCTTGAGGACTTTGTCGGTCATTGAAGGCTAAGATGACTCGCGCAGTTGCGGCCCGCCGCAGCGGGCCTAGAAAGGAGCGCCGCCCACCCTGCGCACCGGGTCGGCCTTAGAAAAAGAGTTGGCGCAACGCGCCGCCCAAGCCTGATCCATGTCGAACCTGCGCCAGCGATCAAAGCCCGTCAGGGCCGAGACCAGCGACATTGGGAATTATGAAATTCGCCAAAATTGGGCTCGGTTCACGCGAGCGCGGCCGCGCATCAGCGCGGGGTGCCATTCTGCAATTGCTTTTTGCGGAAGTCAGACAGAAATTCTTTGATTTCGGACTGTGCAGCCTCAGTTCGGTCATTTGAAATAATTTCGAGCGTTACTTGCGTTATTGTTGTCGGCACTGCACCGGCCTGAACGAGTCTATCCCAACAATATTTTGCAATGCGTTCGTCCGAAGCGGGGATGAAATCGGCGACAAGAAAGACCTCGAATCCGATCGCCAAGGCTTCAAGTGTGAGCAACGACACACCCTGTTCAAGATCATTTCCTGCGACAAGCAATTTGGATCTTACCCACTCTTCCCCCTGCTTAGGAATTGTTGATAACAGCGCGCGAATTTCTGATTCAGAATGCGAGTTGAAATTCGAAAAACTCACTGGAATTTGAAGTTTTTCTGCCAATGACCATAGCCAGTCAGTCCAATCTTGAACTCGGTTTTGCAAAGCAGATAAATTGCTGTTCACAACAATTATCGAACACTCACCCGCTTGAATTCGTGCCGCCATAGACAACCCCCAAAATAATATGACCGCGCGACAGGTGTCGAAGTCATTGAAGTTATTCTCGCTTGAATTGATCCTCACATTTTACAGAAATAATCTTAGCTTACGTCCAGCCTTGAAATCTTCTTCAGTCACGTCGCCAGCGCATTCGACAATTTTCAAACCACTTTCAATAGTGTAATGAGCACTGAGATTAGATATGATACGGTTGAATACGTCCTTGCCCTTATGCGGCAAGGAGCGGGAACTGAGAGGCTTGCTTTCATCCGCCGAGTTGGTGTGGCCAATCACCACCACAATGCGATTTAAACCTTCCGCCAAGTCCATGGCCCCGGCCATGCTTTTCACGAGTTGGCCCCGGGATCATCCAATTGGCAAGATGAGTAACTTCTAATACTTCCATAGACACACTCCGTCATAGTTGTGAACCAGTGGCAGGGCTATCAGCCCGTTCCAGAAGAAGCGGCAATCGCGACGAGATAATTGCGCGTCACAGTCTCGGCCCGGACTTCATCACCATCGGCGATG
>CAXTLE010000318.1:0-3863 GCA_964244855.1 uncultured Aestuariivirga sp.
GTTGGGTGATCCAAGGTGGAAGTAACCAAGATGTTGTCATTACCGGACTTGTTCCGGTAATCCATCGTGGTACGGGCGGCATCCATCCTGTGAACTCCACTCTCGTGGCACCATGGATTACCGGAACAAGTCCGGCAATGACAATTTAAGGAGTTCGCGTGGAGCATCCGATATTAAACGCCATCCGCGCACAGGGCTTCACGCCTCTCGGTTGGTTTACCTCTGCCGAGCAGCCGTTCACTATCCTGATCGGCAATGTTGGCCTCGACATGTTTCGACGCTTTGCCACCTCGCGGGATGAACGTGTGGCTTCCATGGATGATTGGACGCGGGCTGTGGTTGATCCGCTGGCTGCATCACTTGATGCGCAGGCGGTTTACCCGTTTGATGTGCCCTATCCGCCGTTTCTGACTTGGGCGCGGAAGGCGGGGGCCGGGCATGTGTCGCCTTTGGGTTTGAACATTCACCGCGACTTTGGCCTGTGGCATGCCTATCGCGCGGCTTTGTTGTTTCCGGTGGCGTTTGACTTGCCGCGTATGTCTGCGGGGGCGCATCCGTGTGAGAGTTGTGCGGACAAGCCTTGTTTGTCTGCATGTCCTGTCGCTGCGTTTGACGGTGTGCGTTATGATGTTGCCGCTTGTGGGCAACACGTGTTGTCAGATGCGGGTGAGGATTGCATGACGGGTGGTTGCAAGGCGCGCTTGGCTTGTCCAGTCGGGCGCGATTATGTTTATCATCCGAGGCAAATGCAGTTTCACATGCGGGCGTTTCAAGCAGCCCGCAGGAAAGAGTTGGAATGAGTTACGATATTATCCGGCGCAAATTGGCGGCAGGCCAAACCATTATTCTGGATGGCGGCACCGGCACTGACATTCAGCGGCGGGGTGCGCCGATGAGTGGTGAGACCTGGTGTGCGGATGTGAATATGACCCACGGCGATATCGTGAAAGAGGTGCATCTCGATTACATGGCGCAGGGTGCGGATATTGTGACGGCCAATACTTATGCAACCAGCCCGTTGAACTTCAGTCACATCGGGCGCGCTGATGATGTGAATAAAATTGATACTGTGGCGATTGCCATTGCGAAGGCGGCTGTTGCTGGCACGGATGTTTGCGTGGCGGGTTCGATGTCGACCATGCGGCCCATGCAGCTGGGTACGGATCGCAATGACCTCGCGGTCGAATGGCCGGAGACGCAAGCGCGGGCCTTGTTCGCGATGAAGGCGAAGGGGCTGAAGGATGCGGGCGTTGATCTCATCATGATGGAAATGATGCGGGATGCTGATTATGCGGTACTGGCATGTGAGGCGGCGCTCGCAACGGGGCTTCCGGTGTGGATTGGCATTGCAGTTGAGAAGCGTGCGGACGGACAGTTGACGGGGTTTGGCCGCGCTGACCAATTGCTCAGCGCTATCGCCCCTGCCCTTGCTGCGCTGAAACCTGATGTCATCAGCATCATGCATTCATCACCGGAAGATACGGGGCTTGCGATTGAGATTTTGAAAAAGAGCTGGTCTGGCCCAATTGGGACTTATCCGGAAAGTGGCTATTTCAAATCACCGGACTGGGTGTTCACAGATCTCACGCCGGATGATTTGGTGACTGCTGCCAAGGGTTGGCAGCAGCAGGGTGTTACGATTTTTGGCGGGTGCTGTGGTATTGGGCCCTCTCATATCGCGGCTTTGAGGACGGAGTTTGCGTGATGAAAACGGGGTCGTGTCTATGTGGTGGTGTGAGCTTTGAGATTTCGGGGCCACTGCGGCCTGTGGTGGGATGTCACTGTTCGCAGTGTCGCAAACAGTCCGGGCATTTTGGCACATTCACGGCGTGTGATGATGCGGATTTGAAATTCAAGTCGGACGAGACTTTGGCTTGGTACCGGGCCAGCGACACAGCGGGACGTGGATTTTGCAAGGATTGCGGTTCGTTGTTATTTTGGAAAGGTGATGGACGGAGTTATACTTCCATCACGGCGGGATCGATTGATGGGACGACTGATCTCAAAATCGAAGGGCACATCTATTGCGCTGACAAGGGCGACTATTATGAAATCCTTGATGGAGACTATCAGAAGGCGCAGTGGAGTTGAGTCTGAGCGGCCGGATTGTGAGTTGGGGGTCGCCGGAAACGCCACTACAATTATCACAGCAAATAAAAAAGACTTTCGCAGAAGTGAACTGAGTTTTCCATCAATCAAGATTCTAAATCCTGTTGAGTGTCTGACGGAAGGACGTGTTGTAAAATGAGCACCCTGACCATCCGCCTCCCCGACGACCAACACGACCGCTTGCGCACTTTGGCCTCTCAGCGCGGCGTGAGCCTGAACAAACTGTTCGAAGAATTTTCTACAAAAGCAATTGCCGAGTTCGACACAGAAAACCGCTACCGCCTTCGCGCGGCGACAAGGCGAAAGGTCTTGCGATTTTGGATATGCTGGATCGGAAGCACGCGAAGTGAATTGTTGAGCTGAGAACTGGTTGAAACACCCCCTCCCCCCTTCGGGGTACTCCCCCGGCGAAGACGCCGAGGAAGAAAAACATTATTTTCTCCCTCGGCCCTCTTGGGCCGGGGGAGTACGGCGAAGCCGGGAGGGGGTGTTAGCCTACGACGAGAAAAAGCCATTTTCGCGAGGTTTTGCAAAACAAAAGAAACAAATCTAAACTAAAAAAACCATGTGTTATTGCAGTTTTCGCAATATGCCTGTGTGCCGGGTTCCTTTCGAGAAAGACCAGTCGCTAAAAGTGAAACACCGCCCGTCAACACAGCGGCAGTTGCTTTGCCACCGCTAACGCCCTTTTTTTGAACAGTTCGTTTGGTTCTAACTTTTCCAACATTGTCGCAATGTGGACACTTCATTGCGAAGTTCAAATCTCCGAACAGTTCTTTCTGCTTTTCTTCAGGAGTCTGATTAACACTGATATAAATTCCGCCGACAGCAACCAAGACAAAAAACGCCAACATCCAGATCAAAGTTGTTTCCATTTTGTCAATCCAAAATTTTGGTCTCAATCAGAAAAATAGTAACAAGAAGCTTGCTTCACTGTAAGATCGTTATGTAGCAGACTGTCGACTTTTTATGTCATGAGAAATTAGCGTTTCGACGCCCCGGCATTGCTGCGCTACACCGGAGCATCAAAAATCAAGGCCAAATATTAATTCCGCCCCTTATCCACCAACTTATTCTTGGCAATCCAAGGCATCATCTCACGCAACTTCGCACCCACGGCTTCAATCTGGTGGTTGTCATTATTCCGTCGGATCGCCTTGAACCTTGCAGCCCCTGCGCGGTATTCCTGCATCCACTCGCTCGTGAACTTGCCGGTTTGAATATCCGTCAGCACGCGCTTCATTTCGGCCTTTGTTTCAGCCGTTACAATGCGTGGGCCAGTGACATATTCGCCCCACTCCGCGGTGTTCGAGATCGAGTAGTTCATGTTGGCAATGCCGCCTTCGTAGATCAAATCCACGATCAGCTTCACTTCATGCAGGCATTCGAAATAGGCCATTTCAGGGGCGTAGCCACCTTCGACCAGGGTTTCAAAACCAGCGCGGATCAATTCAACCAAGCCGCCGCAGAGAACTGCCTGTTCACCAAACAAATCGGTTTCACATTCTTCCTTGAACGTGGTTTCAATGACGCCGGAACGTCCACCGCCCACGCCAGAAGCGTAAGACAAAGCAAGGTCATGGGCATTGCCTGACGCATCCTGATGGATGGCGATGAGGCAGGGAACGCCGCCGCCCTTCTGGTATTCGCCGCGCACCGTGTGGCCTGGGCCCTTTGGCGCGATCATCACAACGTCAACTGTCTTCTTGGGTTCGATCAAACCGAAATGCACGTTGAGGCCGTGCGCAAAGGCA
>CAXTLE010000319.1:0-3855 GCA_964244855.1 uncultured Aestuariivirga sp.
AGATGCATGGCTGGCGTGATGTCATCGGTGCCGACATCATCGCCATCTGCGACACCAATCCCACGCGCCTCTCCACCATCGGTGACCAGTTCAACATTTCCGCCCGCTACACCGACGCCCGCACCATGCTCGAAACCGAGCGTCCGGACTTCGTTGACATCGCCACCACTGTTCCCAGCCATCGCGCCCTCGTGGAACTTGCAGCCGAACTCAAAATCCCCGTCATCTGCCAAAAACCTTTCGCGCAAAACATCACTGACGCCAAAGCCATGGTCGCTGCTTGCGCCTCAACCAACACGCCGCTGATGGTGCATGAAAACTTCCGTTGGCAATCCGCCATCCGACATGTGAAGCACGTCATCACGCAAAACGAAATCGGCAAACCCTTCTGGGGCCGCGTCTCATTCCGCTCGGCCTATGACGTGTTTTCGAGTCAGCCTTACCTTGCCGAGGGGAATCACTTCATCGTTGAAGACCTCGGCATCCACGCGCTGGACGTGGCGCGCTTCCTGCTGGGCGACGTAATCACCATCTCCGCCCACACCACCCGGATCAATCCTGATATCAAAGGCGAAGACGTGGCGACAATGTTGCTAGACCACGGGGCAGGGGTCACTTCGATTGTTGATTGCTCCTATGCCACACGACAGGAAGTCGAAACCTTCCCCGAAACCCTGATCGAGATTGACGGAAACCTCGGCAGCCTCCGCCTCTCACAAGGCTACCATCTCACCATCACCACACCAGCAGGCACAACCCACCAAAACGTCTCTCCACCCCTGCTGCCCTGGGCCTCAAGGCCATGGCACAATATTCAGGAAAGCGTTGCTCTGATTCAACAGCACTGGGTCGATTGCCTGAAAGGCAAACGCGAACCCGACACGTCTGGCCGCGACAATCTGCAAACATTTGCCCTTGTCGAAGCCGTCTATGAAAGCGCAAGCTCCGGCCAGACTGTTGCCATCGCTGACATATTGGCTTGACCATCCATGATCCGTCTCACCTACCGCATCGAAACCGCAGGCAGCATTGAAAAGCTCGCCGCCAAAATCGCCAGCGACCAATCCACTGGAACCTTCGTTGATCTACCGGGCGAGACCGAAGAACTGAAAAACCGCGTGGCAGCCCGCGTCGAAACCATCCGTCTCTTGCCAGACGCCAAGCAACCATCTTTTCCGACAAACGAACGTGGCCCATTTCGCCGCGCCGACGTCGACATCAGTTTCCCACTCGACGCGATTGGCACCGACCTCACCGCATTGATGACCATCGCCATTGGCGGCGTCTATTCCATCAAGGGCATGAGCGGCATTCGCATCGTCGACATGCAACTGCCGGCCGACTTCAAAGGAATATATCCCGGCCCACAATTCGGCGTAAAGGTAAGCCGCAAGCTCACGTCAGTTTATGATCGCCCCATCATAGGCACCATCATCAAGCCCGCACTCGGCCTGCGCCCACATGAGTCCGCCGCAATGGTGCGCGACGTCGTTGAGGCCGGCGTTGATTTTGTCAAGGACGATGAAAAACTGATGTCACCGGATTACTCGCCATTGAGTGACCGCGTCAAAGCCATCATGCCGATCATTCTCGATCACGAACAACGCACCGGCAAGAAGTGCATGTATGCCTGGGGCATCTCGGCAACAGACCCCGACGAGATGATGCGCAACCACGATCTCGTGTTGAAAGCGGGCGGCAATTGCGCCGTCATCAACATCAACTCCATCGGCATGGGTGCCATGTTGTACCTCCGCAAGCGTTCCGGCCTCGTGCTGCACGCCCACCGCAACGGCTGGGACATTCTCACCCGCCACCCCGGCCTTGGCATGGATTTCAAAGTCTACCAGCAATTCTGGCGACTGCTCGGTGTCGATCAGTTCCAGATCAACGGCATCGGCGTCAAATATTGGGAGCCGGATGACAGTTTCATCGAAAGTTTCAAAGCTGTCTCCAAACCCTTGTTTTCAGACAATGATTGTCCTTTGCCTGTAGCTGGTTCCGGGCAGTGGGGCGGCCAGGCTCCGGAAACTTTCCAGCGCACCGGGCGCACTGTTGATTTGATGTATCTCTGCGGCGGCGGCATTGTCTCTCACCCTGGTGGCGCTGCCGCGGGTGTCAAAGCCGTGAAGCAAGCCTGGGTCGCAGCGGTGCAAAATATCCCCCTCGACGTCTACGCCAGGGACCATCCCGAACTCGCACAATCCATCGCAAAATTTGCAGGCGGCAAAGGCGCATGAGCAAGTTTATCTCATTCTATGGCGATGACTTCACCGGCTCCACCGACGTGATGGAAGCGCTCTCAACCCATGGCGTTAAAACAATACTGTTCACCCGCATTCCAACACCAGATGAATATACTCCGTACAAGGATTGTGATGCAGTTGGCATTGCCGGCATCAGCCGCAGCCAGTCACCGGAATGGATGGATGAAAATTTACCCGCCATCTTCGAGTGGATGAAGTCTTCAGGTTCAACATTCTGCCACTACAAGGTCTGCTCAACCTTTGACTCAAGCCCGACTGTTGGCAGCATCGGCCGCGCCATCGAAATAGCCGCACGCATATTCGATCAACCGACAATTCCGCTTATCGTCGGCGCACCCCAATTGAAGCGCTATACCTTCGCCGGACATCTCTTCGCAAGCTACCAAGGCGAAACCTATCGCATAGATCGCCACCCCGTCATGAGCCGCCACCCCGTCACGCCCATGCACGAATCTGATCTGCGGCTTCACCTTGCAAACCAGACAGCAACACAAGTGCAGATGATTGATGTTCACAACGCTGAGACTCAAGTGCATGCAGGCGAACAACTTTTGAACCAGACACACAGGTTCGTGGCGGGTTCATCCGGTGTTGAATATGCGCTGGTGAAAGCCTTGACCCAACGCAGAAAAATCCCCGGACATGCAGACAATTCCGCTGTGCCACCTGTAGATCGCATAGTCGTCATATCCGGCAGCGTGTCGCCCACCACAGAACGTCAAATCCGCTACGCTCTCGCTCATGGTTTCACCGCAGTAGAGCTTGATCCAAAACAGCTCGACATTGATGCCGCGATCTCCGAGTCAAATCAGGTTTTGCAATGCGGCGGAAGCCCGCTGATCTACACCGCACTTGGCCCTGCCAGCGACAGGCACCTCACGGGGGACCGCAGTGCCATCGGACGTGCGTTGGGCCACATCGCCAACACTTGCGTCTCGCGTCACGGCCTCACCCGTGTGGGGGTAGCGGGCGGCGATACGTCAAGTCACGCGTTAGCCGAACTTGATATACTGACACTCGAAACACGATTTCCATTGTCCGCAACACCGGGATCACCCATTTGTATTGCAAAAACATCGGCAGGCCACGCCATCGAAATTGCCCTCAAGGGCGGACAGGTTGGCGACGATGATTACTTTGTTGCGTTGCGCGATGGCTTAGGCTGAAGAATACCTTTTTCCCGATTGCCACGAATATCACTCAACACGCGGGTTGAGTACCAACACCCCGACTTTGTTTCCAACGTCTCGCAAGCCAGCGAACAGCGATTCAAGCGAGGTGACCACAGCGCGCGCATCTTGCCGTGCCTTCGATTGTTTCGGAGAAGCCGTCACTTGGTCCCACGGTTCGCGAAGCATTGCAATTTTGGCTTCTGCATCTGCAATCAATACAGTAATCCGCTTTGCCAAGTCCGGGTCCTGTGCGGCAACCAGATCAACAATTTTTGCCTCCGTCCACACGGCCTTGATGCCCCCAAGTTGATTGACGAGATCTTGTTTGCTGTTATCAGAAAACCGCGACTGTTCGTCTTCCACATCACCGGAGTCCAAAGCGCCCAAATGCTCCGACACAAAACCGGTAACCGCCA
>CAXTLE010000320.1:0-3796 GCA_964244855.1 uncultured Aestuariivirga sp.
CACATATTCATCCAGTGGCTTCAGGAAGCCTTGGGCGGCAAAGTCACCGAGCCATGGCGAGAAGAACTGGATGGCGTCAAAGCCAGCATTGCCGGACAGGAATTCGGCCACCACCTTGTCATACATGGCATCGTCTGGAATCGACACAACGTCGATCTTGATGCCAGAGAGGTCAGCGAAAGGCTGGGTCTGTTCCTGGGCCGATTCACGGTCGGCAGCACCCACGGCGAAACGCACGGTTTTGCCGGCATGTTCCTTGCGGATAGCTTCCCAGTCAGCGGTGCGGATCCAGTCCTTCTTTGGGTCCCACAGCTCGTCGTTGTCTCCGAGCTTGTATTGTTCGCGGTATTCTTTCTTGACGAACTTGCCAACGTTGAGCTTGGCCAGCACGTCTGCTGGATTCATCATATCGGCAAAGGCCGAGTTGATGTTGAACATGTTCACACCTGCTGTTGTGGCAAGTGCGGCACCTGTTGCGGCTGTGGATTTCAGCAGCGAACGACGGGTCAGCAGACCCGTTTTGCGAGACGTCATGGTTTTCCTCCGTGGGTTTGGCCTCTGTTTGAAGTCCGTCGCATCACGGCAGGCCAGCCATGGCGAGGGGTTTTCGGCGCGGGTGCGCGAACGAAATCCGGGGATAATAAGCTCATGCACCTCGTAAAAGGCATTGCAGAAAACCTCCCAAGCCAGCCTTGAGACTGGTCTATTCTTGAATTTCAATTAGACTACTAAATGTATTTTCAGAATGCAAATGTTTCGTAATGGGTTTTTGAAAATATCTTTGAACCTCAGTTTTGCATGGCATTTGCGGATTAGGAAGAGGTCTGTTGAAACGCTACAAATGTGTTATGGCATGCATAATAGTAACGTCTAGAAGCGAATGTGATGACTGAAGAGCCGGACAAAGCCGGGGAATTGATCGACACCGACGATCAACCACAGGAACGCAGTGCAGGCCGCATTGCCCGCAATCGCATGCGCATTGCCTGGATGTATTATGTCGAAGGCCTGACCCAAAACGAAATTGCCGATCGTCTGGGCATCGGCCGTGTCACTGTTGTTCGCAATATCAATGCAGCGGTGAAGCAGCGGGAAGTCAAAATCTGGATCACCGGACATGTGGCAGAGTGCCTTGATCTCGAGACCCAGCTCAAGGAAAAATTCAACCTGCTTGAAGCCGTTGTAGTGCCCGAACCGGCAAATCCTGCAAATACCGCCAAAGTCATCGGCAATGCGGCGGGCATGTATATCACTGATCAGCTCACGGACAATTTCTGCTTGGGCGTTGGTTGGGGCGCTACACTTTATGCGTCTCTGCAAACTTTAAGCCCGCGCGAACTGACGGGCATGGAAGTGGTGTCGCTTCTCGGCGGCATCGTGCAGGCAAGGCGCTTCAACCCGGCGGAATTCGCGTGGCAATTTGCCAATACTGTGGGAGCCAACTGTTATCTTCTCGCGGCACCTGCCATAGTTGACTCAGCCGAAACCCGCCGCACCCTGATTGAACGCTGCGGCCTTGACGATGTATTGAACCGCTCAGACCGCATGGATATGGCGCTTCTCAGTGTCGGCACCATGTCGAGTGAATCAACCTCGTTTCGCTTCGCTTTTTTCTCGGAAGAAGAACGGCAATCCCTCGTCAAGGCCGGAGCCGTGGGGGACATGCTCTATAATTTTTATGATATCAATGGCCGCACTGTAGATCACCCGATCAATCGCCGTGTCATGTCCATGCCCGTGGATCGTTTGAGGCGCGTGCCCAAACGCGTGATGATTTCCGGTGGTATTGAAAAAGTCGACGCCCTGTTAGGCGGCATAAAATTGGTCAATGCGAACGTGCTGATCACCGATGAACTCACAGCTCGCCAGTTGGTGGCAAAAGCCTGAGCCAGTCCAAATCCCGCTATGTGACAGTCTGATAACGTGTTAAGAGCCCCGCCGGGTGAAGCCTTTGGCCTCCCCGGGGGAATGTCTGTAATTCGTTTTTCAAACCTAACGAGGCATCCCATGGTACTTGATCCAGAAGCGCGCTTGCGCGAAATCGAATTGACCGAAATTCCCGCTTTCTTCACGCCAGTGGCACCCTATCAAGCCCGTAGCGAAGCTTTTCGCCGCCACGTACTGAACCGTGGCATGCAGGAAAAGTCAGGGCGACTCTATTGCAATGAAGACTGGGATTTCGAAATTCCGACGCTGGAATTTTACGCCGCGCGCTAATCCTGATCGCGCAACCGCACGATCACATCCACACGGTCAATCACCTTGCCCTTCGGCACCTCAGGTATTCCCGTGACTGTAACGCCAGCCGCATCAATATCCATCAATGACTGTTTCTCATTGTCGAAGAAGTGAAAGTGGTCGGACGTATTGGTATCAAAATAACTCCGGTCACCCTCAATCGCCAACTCCCGCAACAGGCCAGCAGCCCGGAACTGGTTCAACGTGTTGTAAACTGTGGCGAGTGATACCGGCACCGACGCATGAAAAGCCTCGGCATATAAATCCTCAGCACAAATATGCCGGTCCCCCCTGCCAAACAACAATTCAGCCAAAGCCAAACGCTGCTGCGTAGGCCGCAGACCAGCTTGGCGCAGCTTTTCGGGGAGGGACATTTCCAAGTTCATCCTCAACTTATAGCAGCTCAGCACTATTCTGTGCAATGAGGCGGATTTTGAATGCGCTGACTTTGCTTTTTGGGCAGATCACATGCTAACTACCTGCAATTCTTAACAGGGGCGATGCCGCAAAACAATGTTCACACCAAAGCCATCCTACACCTATGAAGAGCTGCTCACCTGCGGTCGCGGCGAATTGTTTGGGCCCGGCAATGCGCAATTGCCGTTGCCGCCCATGCTGATGTTTGACCGCATCACCCATATCCAAAAAGATGGCGGTGCTGCTGGTTTGGGTTCGGTGACGGCTGAACTCGACATCAGACCCGACCTCTGGTTTTTCCCATGCCATTTTCACGGTGACCCGGTTATGCCGGGCTGCCTCGGCCTTGACGCACTCTGGCAATTGACGGGCTTCTTCCTCGGCTGGCTGGGTGAAGCCGGCAAGGGCCGTGCGCTTGGTGTGGGTGAAGTGAAATTCTCTGGCATG
Source organism: uncultured Aestuariivirga sp. (assembly GCA_964244855.1). Taxonomy (GTDB): domain Bacteria; phylum Pseudomonadota; class Alphaproteobacteria; order Rhizobiales; family Aestuariivirgaceae; genus Aestuariivirga. The sequence goes on from CAXTLE010000320.1 coordinate 3,103, forward strand.
GTCACACCCAAAATCAAGACTGTCACCTACGAAGTCGAAGTCACCCGCCTGATCCTGCGCAAACTGAAACTTGCAGTCGCCAACGGCATCATGAAAGCTGACGGCGAAGTGGTGTATCAGGTCACCGACATGAAAGTCGGCCTGTTCGGGCCAGCGGCTTAAATCAATCGAAGGAGCATCAGATGCGTCGAGTCGTCATCACCGGGATGGGCATCATCTCGTCCATCGGCAACACCACTCAAGAGGTGACCGCGTCATTGCGTGAGGCCAAGTCTGGCATTGTTGCCGCCGAGAAGTACAAGGAACTTGGTTTCCGTTGTCAGGTGCACGGCCAACCACATTATGACCTCGATAGCATTGACCGTCGCGTGCGCCGCTTCATGGCGGATGGGGCGGCCTGGAACTATGTCGCCATGCAGCAGGCGATTGTTGATTCAGGCCTGGAAGAGTCCGACGTCAAGAACGAGCGCACGGGAATCATCATGGGATCTGGTGGTCCTTCTACAAAAGTGATTGTCGCTGCGGCTGATACTACCCGCGAAAAAGGCCCCAAACGTGTTGGCCCCTTCGCCGTGCCACCCTCCATGTCCTCAGCGCACTCGGCGACACTGGCCACTCCCTTCGGTATTCGCGGCGTGAACTATACAATCTCATCAGCCTGCGCCACTTCAGCCCACTGCATCGGCAATGCCTC
>CAXTLE010000321.1:0-3786 GCA_964244855.1 uncultured Aestuariivirga sp.
CAAGGGGGAGGGAGAAGAACAGGGCTTTTGATCACTTGAACATGTTAACCGGACAACAGCGGACTTGTTCCGGTAATCCATGGTTGAGGTGGAGTGGAGCAATCCTGTTGGATTCTGCTGGTTGAACAATGGATTGCAGCAACAATTGCGGCAGCGACAAAATTGGAAGTTTTCAACTCAACTCAGCCCCAACGCAACGCCATGCCCAAAACGGCACAACTGGTTAACGCAATCCAAAAGTTGCAACGTCCAAGAACCGCTCTCCCACCCCACCGCGCAACCCTCTCGTACTGCGCACCCGACCGCACCCCCACCCATAGCGTGAACAAACCACGAAAAACCACCCAATAGCGATTCGGGCAGCTTTCGTTCCGGTTTGGAACGCTTCGTTAAAATCCAAAGCAAAAACCAATCCTTAACGTCAATCTCTCGCTAACACTCCAGCCCAAATCTTAACAATCCTGCCCTGATCGCCCTTTGTTTTACCCTTGTTCCGAAGTTACAACTCCCTACAATTGTAAGCATTCTCCTTGGAACAAATCAAGAATATCAATCTGATAGCGATTCGGGCGCGCTTCGTTCCCGCTTGAATCCAAATCTTAATCAGCTGTCTCAAAACCATCACGACAACCTTGTGCTTTGAAGGCGAAGCATTAGATTGCGTCAGCAATGCCATCAGTCATCAAACCTCCAGCCTCGCCTGTCACGGCGGTGCTGGGTCCAACCAATACCGGAAAAACCCATCTGGCGGTTGAGCGCATGCTGGCCCATGCCGGCGGCATGATCGGGTTGCCACTGCGATTGCTGGCCCGAGAGATTTATGACCGCGTGCGTCTGAAGGCAGGCGACCACGCCGTGGCACTTATCACCGGCGAAGAAAAAATCATTCCCGCCCAACCGCGCTATTGGGTTTGCACCGTTGAGGCCATGCCGCCGGATTTGCGCGTGCCCTTCCTCGCTATCGACGAAGTGCAATTGGCTGGCGACCTGGAGCGTGGCCACATTTTTACCGACCGCATCCTCAACCGCCGTGGTCTTGAAGAAACCATGCTGCTGGGCTCCGGCACCATGCGCCCCATTCTCGAAAAGCTGATCCCTGGCACGACCTTCATCTCCCGCCCGCGTTTTTCGAAACTCACTTACGCAGGGCCTCGCAAGCTCTCTCGCCTACCCCGCCGCTCTGCTATAGTCGCCTTCACCGCTGAGATGGTTTACACCGTCGCCGAAATGATCCGGCGCCAGCGCGGGGGGGCCGCCGTCGTCATGGGTGCCCTCAGCCCCCGCACCCGCAACGCCCAAGTCGCCCTTTATCAATCCGGCGAAGTGGATTACCTGGTCGCCACCGACGCCATTGGCATGGGCCTCAACATGGATGTCGACCACGTTGCGTTCGCCTCCACCCGTAAATTCGACGGCTTTCAATATCGCCAGTTAAACCCGTCAGAACTTGGCCAGATCGCGGGCCGCGCCGGACGCTATATGAATGACGGCACATTTGGCGTCACCGCCGAAGCTGATGCCTTCGAACCCGAAATCATAGACCGCCTCGAAAACCACAATTTTGAATCCTTGCGCGTCCTGCAATGGCGTAACCGCGAATTGGATTACCGATCACTGGATGGTCTGCGCAAATCCTTGGGCTATTTGCCCAATCGCGATGGCCTGACCCGCGCCCAACCCAATCCGGATATCGAAGCGCTGGAAGCCGTTTGCCGTGATCCCAACACCAACGACCTCCCGCGTTCGGCCTTTGAGGTCGAGCGCGCCTGGGAAGTTTGTCAGATCCCGGACTACCGCAACATATCGCCCGCCGAGCACGTTCACCTCGTCTCCCGCGTTTTGGGCTTTCTGCACACCCGAAAAGGTGTGATCGACGAAGACTGGTTTTCCAAACAACTGGCCTTCTGCGAAAATCTGGAAGGCAATATAGACTCGCTTTCACAGCGCATTTCCCACGTCCGCACCTGGACCTTTATCGCCAATCGGGCGGACTGGCTCGAAGCCCCTATCTATTGGCAGGCCCGCGCCCGTGAAATTGAAGATAGACTTTCAGATGTTTTGCATGAAAAGCTCACACAGCGTTTCATTGATCGCAGAACCAGTGTATTGATGCGGCGACTGGCCAAGAAGGAAGGTTTAATGTCGAGTGTAGAAGAAGATGGCGCCATCTCTGTAGAAGGCGAAGTCATTGGCCGCATTATGGGCTTGAGTTTTATAGCAGGCGAAGCCCTGGATGGCGGCGAGACCAAGCTGTTGAAGCAGGCCGCCGTGCAAGCCTTGACCACTGAAGTCACGGCACGCGCCATTTCATTGGCTACCACTGCCGACACGGAACTCCGCCTCTCCCGTCAGGGCGACATCGTCTGGCAAGCGCAACCCATCGGCAAACTGCATGCGGGTGATGCCCGGTTTAAACCCCGCGTCGAAGTCATTGCTGATGATCTTCTGGCACCTGCCCTGCGCGAGGACGTGCGCCAGCGCCTTCAAAAATTCGTGGACCGCACCATTTCCGCTGCCATCGAGCCACTTCTCAAGCTCGAAGAAGCCGAAGGCCTCGAAAACACCACACGCGGTTTGGCCTATCGCCTCGCCGAAAATTTTGGCGTGCTGCCACGTGAAGATGTGACGGCAGAGGTGAAAGCCCTCACGCAAGAAGATCGTGCCAAGCTGCGCGGCTTCGGTGTGCGCTTTGGTGCCCACACCGTATTCCTGCCAGCCCTCCTGAAACCAGCGCCAACCGAAATTCGCATGCTGCTCTGGTGGCTCGAACAATTGAAGGCCACGACAGTATCAGGCCTCGTGCCAACACTGCCCCCCAATGGTCTCACCTCCATGACCGCCGATACAGCGATGCCACAAGGTTTCTATCGTATGGGCGGTTATCGCATGTCCGGCAAACGCGCGGTACGTGTCGACATGTTGGAACGCCTGGCCGATATGATCCGTGATCGCCTGTTCTGGAAGCCGCGCATTCCCGAGGAAGTTCGCCCTGTCGGTTCCTTCGAAGGCGGCGGCTTTTCTGTCATTCCCGACATGATGTCAGTTGTCGGCTGCTCTGGTGAAGACTTTCAGGACATCCTCACAAGCCTAGGATATCGCTCACAAATCCGCCAGGTTGCGAAACCGGTTCAAGTTGCTCAGCCAAAGCCGGAAGCGGTTGAATCAAATCCGCAGCCTGTTGAATCAACACCTGATGTTTTGGCCGCAGATGATTCAAATCCTGAGGTCGTTGCGCTTGCCGTTGAAGAGACCATAGCTCTTGAAGTGCCCGCTCCCGAAATGCTGGATGTTACGGTGTGGTGGCCCAAGGATATGGGTCCGTTCAAAATTCGTCCACCCCGGCCGGATAAACCAAAGTTCGAAAAACCCAAATTCGCCAAGCCAGACTTCGCCAAACAAGATAACGACAATGCCAAGCGCGACGGCAAACCTTTCAAAAAGCGGTTCGAAAAACCAGAGCGCCAAGCCCCACCCGAACGTCCAAAGCGTCCGGAAAAACCCATGGATCCCAATTCACCTTTCGCGGCCCTTGCAGCTTTGAAAGCCAGCATGGGAAAAGGAAACGGCTGATTGGGACAACGTCTCGACAAGTGGTTGGTCTACGCGCGCTTTGTGAAGCACCGCTCCTTGGCCGCCCACTTGATCGAGGATGGAAAAGTCCGTGTCAACCGTGAGCGCACGCAGAAGAGCAGCTACACCGTCAAACCCGACGATGTGCTGACCATAGCGCTCGGTGACAACATCAAAATCATACGGGTTTTGGGCGAAGCTGAAAAACGCGGGCCG
>CAXTLE010000322.1:0-3766 GCA_964244855.1 uncultured Aestuariivirga sp.
TCGGGACATCGTCATCATCACGGCGGCGTTCGGACCGGCGCATCATGGCTGATGGGCAGTTAGATAGCTGGAATGTAAGGAGGATTGCTTTGCAGACTTACTATCCTCAGGTAGCATCCTGAAATGGCGCTCAAAGAATCAATTATTGCATTTGCAACAGCAGTTCGATCAGACCGAGCGGTAAACCCGCGCATTGGCGGTGACGGCACTGCGCTTGAACTTTTGATAGCGCCGCGCTTCCGGACTTTGATCGAAGCCGTTCTTGCGGAAATTACGCCAATGCCACCAACCGTCTTACCTGAATATGAGCGTCGCGGACTGGGGCGGCCCGACTTGGCATTTGTGCGGCAAGGCAACTTGGCACGCGCCTTTATTGAGTTGAAGGAGCCACGCAAGTCACTTGTGCCGTCTGAATTACGTGGCCATGACGCCGACCAGTTCCGTCGTTTTTCCGAATTGCCACTTTGGGGCTATTGCAATTTTCTCACATTCAAACTTTATCAGCGTGGCAACATCATCGATGAGGCGGAAATCGCTCCATCTGCTGCGCTCGACCCTGCCACTGCTGCCACAGTTGCCGAAAGGCTGATACAGCAGATTGACCATTCTGCTTTTGAGCGCGTTCTTTCTGCATTGGCAAATGCGCAACCGCCTTCTCCAAGAAACGCAAAAGAAATTGCTGAAACCTTAGGGCACTCTGCACGGTTGGTCCGTGAAATCGTAGTTGCACAATGTGCCGAGGGTTTAGATGAAACGGTTACAAACGTGAAAGCTGATTTTAATCAGACACTCTTCTCTAGGGCTGAGGCAGGAGGATATAACCCGCTTGATGGTGACGCGTTATTTGCATCCGCTTTCGCACAAACCTTGACGTTTGGATTGCTTTTGGCGCGCGAAGCAAGTGGACGTGAAGTTGGTTTGAACGCTCATGAAAGCCTGCCCCAAGCAACTTATCCACTATTGCGCGGCACTCTCCGCGCTCTAACGATGGAAGAAGTGCGCAACATGTTGGGCGTTGCCTTTGACGTCGTACTTGATTCAGTAAATGCAGTTAATCCCGAACATCTGCTGCCGCAGCAAGGGCGTGATCCACTGCTATATCTATACGAAGACTTTCTTCGTATTTTCGATCCTTCGGCGGTGGCAAAATATGGCGTGTATTACACACCACCAGAAATCGTCCAACTTGTCGTCACTGAAACCGACAACGCCCTGCGCAATGGCCTTCATGTTGACGGCATGATGGACCCAAATGTGAACCTGCTGGACCCCGCTTGCGGAACTGGCACATTTCTAATTTCGGCGGTGTCCTCAGTTGCGCGTCAAGCACGAACACAATTTGGTGAAGGTGCAGTTGGTCCGGAAGTCACAGCCTTTGCCCGTCGGATGCATGGTTTCGAATTGTTGGTGGGGCCTTATACTGTCGCCCATTATCGCATGTTGCGCGAAGTGCTCGGTCACAATGGAACCGCAGAAAGGTTGCCAATTTTTTTGACAGATACATTGGCACCGCCGTCAACCGCTGCGGGCGTTGAACCACACCTCGCGTTTCTCAGTGCCCCGATGGTGGACGAGCGAAGACATGCTGATGACGTAAAACGCCAAGGTCCGATTTTGGCGATCATGGGCAACCCGCCTTATAAACGCCTGCGTGCCAATGAAGTTGCGCGGCTTGTGGGCTCTGACATGAATGCACGATGGGAGGATATGAAACGCCCGGTGCGTGACGCTGGCATGGGGCGGTCTCTCAATGCCTTCCCCGATCTTTACGTGGCATTCTACCGTTGGTCGCTTTGGAAGCTGTTTGAAAGTGAAGGTGCGCTGCAACGTGGTATCCTGTCGTTCATCACCAATCGGGGCTTTCTAGCGGGAACCGGATTTGGCGGCATGCGACAAATGCTGCGCCAGCGCTTTGACCATATTCGTATCATTGATCTGCGCGGCGACAATCGCGGCGCTCTTCCTGCAACTGTCGCAACTGATGAAAACGTTTTCAACATTGAAGTTGGTGTGTGCATTCTTGTGGCTTACGCTACGGGCAACAAAGCTGCTGATGTTGAAGCAACTGTTGAATATGCTGATATCTGGCAAGCGGGCGCATTTACGCGACTACAGAAACTTGAACTTGCGGCACAGGTTGCTGACGGTACAGCTCAGCTGACATTCCGGTCCTTACCCGGTACCGGAATGGCCAACTTCACACCAAAGGGCTTTGCCGAAACCAACTGGCCCAGTGTAGCCGACCTGTTTACATTTAAGTCCAACGGTATTGTGACTTATCGCGACGGGTTTGTTTATGGCACGACACGTGAAATTATTGCCACGCGGTTGAGAAATTGGTTTGCCTTGCCAATTGATGCGGCACGCGAGCAATTTGGCGACTCGGCTGGGAACACGACTGCGCGTGCACTGACAACCGCATTTGACGGCACACTTATTGAACCCGTCAGCTATCGTCCCATGGATACGCGTTACCTCTACAACAAAACTGAGTTTGTCGATCGTGTGCGACCTGACTTGCAAAACGCATGGGGACCACAAAACACTGCCCTGTTCTGTCTGAGTTCTGGGACTGGTGCAGGTCCTGCCGTTTGGTGCCATGGTAACAAGCCGGATCAACATTCTTTCCGGGGCAGTTATGGCGGCTGGGTATTCCCTTTGGTCAATCATGCGGGTGAAGGACGAGGGCATTTTCTGTCGCCGCACGTTATTCCGGGACTCAGCGCGGCCTATGGTTTTGACGTGGCACCGCAGCAAGTGTTTGATTGCGTCTTGGCGCTTCTATCAGCCAGCAGTTACACCACGCGTTTCGCCTTCGATTTGCAGGACGGCTTCCCGCATGTGCCATTTCCTGCCGATCCGCAGCTTTTTCTGCAAGCCGTGGAGATTGGCAGCCGCATTCGCCAACTGGAAACGCAAGCCGAACAAGCAGCGCCAGAATTTCGTATGGCCACACTGGTTGGTCGCGCCACCTCGCCAACACTTGCGATACCAGCACCACGCCGCGCATTTATTGCTGATGGCAACACTGGCCACATATACTTGCTTGCCGATGCTTCACTCCGCATTGCAAATGTCTCCCGCCGTGCTTGGGACTTCGCAATTTCAGGCTATCCCGTACTCTACAACTGGATCAAACGCCGTGACGGTGAAACCATTGACGCCAGTCTTCAGCGCTCGCTCCTTGGCGCAATCTGGAGTGTGGAGGAACTGCTGCATCAGTTTGACATAGGCGACCAAGTTCTGGCAAATTGCTTGCATAATCCACTGGTGCGGGAGCAGGTGGGCGTATCCAGAGCGAACGAACAAGCTATCGAAGACGAAGAACCATGAAGCAGATTGACCTTTTCAACGGAAGCAAGGCGACCGAAGATGTTTCACAGAAGCCTGATCCTGTGCGTATCCGAATGCTGCTTGGCAATGCGCTGCAGGAATTGAGGGTTGCAGACCAAATGCCTTGGACGGCCCCTCAACTTCGCACATGGGGCCATTTGTTTAACAATATGACAAAATGGCTACCCAATGACGAACGGTCCCGGCTTATTCGGGAATATCAAATCGAAGTCGGTCGGCTAAACGGCGAACTGCCAATTTTCGGACAATCCGCAGCCTGATAATTATTTACCCGAGAATCTCCGCTGCTATTCCAGGTTAATTCTAAAAAAAGCCGCCCAACTTTCGTTGAGCGGCCTCATCAGTTGTCGTCGCGACTAAGCGCCAGCGTTCTCTTCCGCAATGCGCTCAGCTTCTGCTTCTTCAAACAAAG
>CAXTLE010000323.1:0-3748 GCA_964244855.1 uncultured Aestuariivirga sp.
ACCCACGACCCTCTGATTAAAAGTCAGATGCTCTACCGCTGAGCTATGGGCCCACTTCGGACAAGACTTCCGTCCGTTGGAGGCCGTCTCATAGTTGGCATCTCCGCAATGGTCAAGCTTTCAAACGCAGCACGAAATTGCCGTAATTAACCCTCTAAACACGGTGATATGCTAACAGCGCTTCGGGACTACAATCGGATTTGCGGGATATCATGACAGAATTGGCGGTAGTGGTGTTGGCGGCGGGCATGGGCACGCGCATGAAATCGTCGATTCCCAAGGTGCTCCATAAAGCCGCAGGCCGCAGTTTGGTGGCGCATGTACTGCATGCCGCCAAAGAAATCGCAGCATCACGCGTGGTTGTGGTGCACGGACCAGGCCACGACGCCATCAAAAAAGAATCATCAAAAATACTGCCTCACTGCCAATTCGCCGAACAGACCGAACGCAAAGGCACCGGCCACGCTGTGATGATGGCGCAATCCGCTCTTGAAAACTTCATCGGCACGATACTGGTTTTGTACGGCGATGTGCCACTTATCCAGCCAGAAACACTGCGTGCACTTCTGGCCAAACTCAGTGACCGGCATCCCATGGCTGTGCTCGGCTTCAGCGCCGCCAATGCCACGGGCTATGGCCGCCTGCTGGGGCAGGGTGGCACCATAACCGCCATCCGCGAACACAAGGACGCCACCGAGGCCGAACGCGCCATCACGCTTTGCAACTCGGGCATCATCGCAATTGACGCAAAACACCTTTGGCCAATTCTGAAACAACTCACCCCCGCAAACTCCCAGGGCGAGTTTTATCTGACTGACGTTGTGGAACTCATGGCCAAGGCCGGCCATGCCTGCGCACTCGCCACCTGCGACGAAGCCGAAGTCGCTGGCGTCAATGATCGCCTCCAACTCTCCGGCATCGAAGCCGAATTCCAACGCCGCCTGCGCCATAAGGCCATGCTGGAAGGCGCAACATTGCTCGCGCCGGAGACAGTCTATTTCTCCGCCGACACCAAAATCGGCAAAGACGTCATCATCGAACCCAATGTTTTCTTCGGCACTGGCGTCACCATCGGCGACAACGTCGAAATTCTTGCTTCTTCCCATATCGAAGGTGCAACAGTGGCCAATGGTGCCCGCATTGGCCCCTTCGCCCGCCTGCGCCCCGGTGCGGACATCGGCGAAAATGCCCATGTTGGAAACTACGTCGAAATCAAAAAAGCCAAACTCGGCAAGGGCGCGAAAGCCAATCACTTGACCTACATCGGCGACGCCATCATTGGTGCAGGATCAAACATCGGTGCCGGCACCATCACCTGCAATTACGACGGCTATGAGAAACACCTGACCGACATTGGCGAAAACGTATTCGTAGGATCAAATACCGCGTTGGTCGCACCAGTGAAAATAGGGTCAGGGGCCAACATCGCCGCAGGCAGTGTGATCACATCAGACGTGCCTGCCGACGCACTTGCGATGACAAGATCACCAGTTACTGTAAAAGAAGGCTGGGCCAAGCGCTATCGTTCGATGAAGGCAGCGCTGAAGGCACGAAAGTCATGAAATCAAAGCATTGTAATTACCGGACTTGTTCCGGTAATCCATGGTTCAGCAAGAGCAGAGCTAACCCCTTTTATTGCGCCCGCACCACGATGGATTACCGGAACAAGTCCGGTAATGATAAAATCAATCCATTCGTGTTTCCAACGACGACCTAAATTTCCAGGAGAACTAACCCATGTGTGGCATCGTAGGCATTCTCGGCAACGAACCCGTCGCCCTCTCAATCGTGGAAGCCCTGCGCCGCCTCGAATATCGCGGCTATGACTCAGCGGGTGTCGCCACCATCGAGAACGGCGAAATCGCCCGTCGCCGCGCCCCCGGCAAACTGCGCAACCTCGAGGCGCTGTTGCAAACCTCCCCCCTTCAAGGTCATTCCGGCATCGGTCACACCCGCTGGGCCACCCATGGCGTGCCCAATGAAACCAACGCCCACCCGCATATCTCAGGTGATGTCGTCATCGTTCACAACGGCATCATCGAAAACTTCTACGAACTCAAAGTCGAACTCGAAGCCCGGGGCGTAAAATTCTCAACTCAAACTGACACTGAAGTCGTCGCCCATCTGCTGGCGCAAGAACGCGCCAAAGGCGTGAAGCCTGTTGATGCTGTCAAAAACGTGCTCGGTCGTCTGCGTGGCGCTTTCGCCCTCGCCATCATGTTCAAATCCGAAAATGATCTGATGGTAGGTGCCCGCAACGGCCCCCCCCTCGCCATCGGCCATGGTGATGGCCAAATGTATCTGGGGTCAGACGCCATTGCGCTTTCACCCTTCACCAACAAGGTCACATACCTTGAGGATGGTGACTGGGTCACACTCACACGCAACTCATTCCAGATTTTTGACGCCGACAACAAACCCATCAAACGCCAGATGAGTTTCAGCCAAGCCTCATCCATGATGGTCGACAAGGGCAACCACCGCCATTTCATGGCCAAGGAAATTGAAGAGCAGCCAGAAGTCGTGGGCCATACACTGGCGGAATACATCGACTTCTCCACCCGCACCATCAAGGTGCCAGCAAACATGCCTTTCGATTTTGCCAGGCTGGATCGCCTTACCATTACAGCCTGCGGCACCGCATCCTATGCCGGTCACGCCGCAAAATACTGGTTCGAAAAAGTCGCCCGCCTTCCCACCGAAGTCGATATCGCCTCCGAGTTCCGTTACCGCGAAGCACCCATGAGCAGGAATGGTGTGGCCATCGTCATCTCGCAATCCGGCGAAACCGCAGACACGCTTGCAGCCCTTCGTTATTGCAAGAGCCAAGGCCAGCACACCATCGCCATCATCAACGTGCCTGAGTCCACCATTTCGCGCGAATCCGAATGGGTCATCCGCACCTTTGCTGGTCCTGAAATTGGCGTTGCCTCCACCAAAGCCTTCACATGTCAGCTCGCTGCACTTGCTTGCCTCGCACTTCTCGCCGGAAAAATTCGCGGCACGCTCACTCCCGAACAGGAACGCGAATATGTGACGGCATTGATCGAAGCGCCGCGCCACATGACCGAGATCCTGAAAGAAGAAAAAAACATCCAAGCTGTCGCACTTGAAATTTCAAAGGCCCGCGATGTGTTGTTCCTGGGACGCGGCATCAATTATCCGCTGGCCCTCGAAGGTGCTCTCAAGCTCAAGGAAATTTCCTATATCCACGCCGAAGGCTACGCCGCAGGCGAGTTGAAACATGGCCCCATCGCCCTGGTCGACGAACACGTCCCCGTCATCGTTATCGCCCCCCGTGATGATCTTTACGAAAAGACTATTTCCAACATGGAAGAAGTGGCAGCACGCGGCGGAAAAATCGTCCTGATCACTGACGATCATTCCCATAAAGACAACGCCCACAAAACCTTCCGCCACATCCGCGTACCCGTCGCCCATGCGTTTATCAGTCCATTGATCTACGCCATACCCGTGCAACTTCTGGCCTACCACGCCGCCTGCTTCATCGGCACCGACGTGGATCAGCCAAGGAATTTGGCGAAGTCGGTGACGGTAGAGTAACTCCGGCCCTCATCCGTCTCGCAGGCTTCGCCCGCGATCCACCTTCTCCCGCTTGCGGGAGGGGAGGCGCAAAGCGCCGGGGAGGGCCCGAATCTCCTAACACCCACACAATGGCCACGGGCGTCCCCGCACCATCTGCTCCCGGCAGACCGCGTTTTCGGAGATTTAAAGCCTCTCCAAGGCT